>NZ_JBAXHI010000002.1:0-246454 GCF_037138995.1 Candidatus Chlorohelix sp.
GTCGTAGTGCCTGCAGCAGCAGTAGTGGCACCAGTAGTCGTAGTAGCGGCTTTAGTGGTAGCCGCAGCCGTGGTAGCCGCTGCCGTAGTAGCGACGGGGGTTGCAGTATTGTCACCGCAAGCTCCAAGGATGGCAGTAACTACCATCAAAAATACTGCTACTACCGACATGCGGGAATAGTGTCTGTTTCTCAATTCTCGCTCCTCCTATTTCATAAAGTCTGACTGATAGAACAACGGGTTGATAAAACCCTATGGGCTAAATCGGATTGGTTAGACGTGGAAAAAAAGTAGTTCCCGATTCAGACTACTATAATAGAAAGTACCACTAAATACGGAGAGTCGCTGTAACCTGAACTACTAAACGCAAATTGGTTTAAAGCTACACCTATAATGACTAAGAAAAAGATCTTAAATATGGATAAAGTATTGTCTTGGGGTATAGCAATTGCTTCGAAGCAATCGGGCAAGTGCTATAATATTAAAGGCTTGATGATTTTTAGCATTTGCATGTTTTCAAAATGTGACTTACGCGCTGGAAAGGTTTTTTCATGACCACTGCACGGGAAATTGCAATTGGAGTTCTGACAAGTGGCGGGGATGCGCAGGGTATGAACGCTGCTTTACGGGCAATTGTGCGTTCAGCCATTATCAGGGACGCTACAGTTTATGCCATTTACGAAGGCTATAAGGGTATGGTGCAAGGTGGCGACCTTATCCGTAAGATGAATTGGAACGATGTCGGCGGTATCCTGCAGCGCGGCGGGACCGTAATCGGCACTGCTCGTTGCACTGAGTTTCGCTCCAGAGAGGGTCGCCTAGAAGCGGCTTTCCATTTGGTTGAACGAGGCATTGACAGGTTGGTAATTATCGGAGGCGATGGCAGCCTCACCGGAGCTAATATATTCCGCCAAGAATGGTCATCTCTGATAGCAGAATTGGTTGGAACCGGAAGAATCACCAAAGAGGAGGCAGACAAACACCCTTTTCTTGGAATTGTAGGTTTGGTTGGCTCTATTGACAACGATATGTACGGAACCGATATGACTATCGGTGCAGATACGGCTCTGCACCGCATCACCGAGGCTTTAGACGCATTGACCAGCACTGCCGCAAGTCATCAGCGTACTTTTGTAGTGGAGGTGATGGGTCGTAATTGTGGTTATCTCGCTTTGATGAGCGCAGTTGCGGGGGGCGCAGACTGGGTTTTGATACCGGAAAACCCACCGGATGTTGATAACTGGGAACAATATATGTGCGACCTGATTCGCGCCGGAAGAAAAGCGGGTAGGCGCGAAAGTATCGTGGTAGTGGCAGAGGGCGCACGTGACAAGAACGGTAGTCCGATTTCCAGTGATTATATTCGCAAAGTGTTGCAAGAGCGTTTAGGAGAGGATACTCGCGTTACCATTCTGGGTCATGTGCAGCGCGGCGGTTCTCCGAGCGCGTTTGATCGCTGGATGAGTACCTTAGTGGGTTATACGGCGGTTGAGGAGTTGCTCAACAGCACGCCTGAGAGCGAACCACAGCTTATCGGTATTCGCTACAACCGTATTACGCATACTCCTTTGATGCAGGATGTGGAGCAAACCCGCATTCTTACAAAGCATATCGCCGAAAAAGAATATGCTAAAGCAATGGAATTGCGTGGCGGTAGCTTCCGCGAAATGTACAATACTTTTCAAGCTCTGGCACAGGCTTTACCATCTGTTACTCACCCGGATAAGGTTTTCCGTTTTGGAATATTGAACGCGGGTGCGCCTGCTCCCGGTATGAATACGGCGGTACGGGCGGCTGTCAGGTTGGTGCTGGATCGTGGACATTCGGTATTGGGTATCCATAACGGCTTTGAAGGCTTGATTAACGGCGATATTAGAGAACTGGAATGGGGCGCGGTTGACGGTTGGACTTCGATGGGCGGGGCGGAACTCGGCACAAGCCGTCTGATTCCAAGCGGTCAAGCTATTTATGCTATTGCCCGTAATCTTGAGACTTACAATATTAATGCGTTGCTGATAGTGGGCGGTTGGGAGAGTTACGAAACCGCATACAAGATGCACACCGAGCAGCCTAATTTCCCGGCTTTCAATATTCCGATGATTTGCTTACCTGCCAGCATTGATAATAATTTGCCCGGTTCTGAACTCAGTATCGGCGCTGATACTGCCCTGAATAATATTGTCGAGGTGGTAGATAAAATAAAACAATCGGCGGTAGCAGCGCGTCGTTGCTTCGTGGTTGAAGTGATGGGGCGCTTTTGCGGCTATCTCGCCCTGATGAGTGGGCTTGCAACCGGCGCGGAGCGGGTTTATATTCATGAAGAGGGGATTCGCCTGCAAGACCTACAAAATGACCTACAAGATATGAGCGAAGGTTTCAAGCATGGGAAACGCTTGAGCCTGATGATTCGCAACGAAAACGCCAACTCTTTGTACACGACCAGTTTCTTATGTTCGCTTTTCGAGGAAGAAGGGCGAGGGATTTTTGATGTGCGGCAAGCCATTCTGGGACATTTGCAGGAGGGTGGCAACCCAAGCCCGTTTGACCGGATTCAGGCTACAAGGTTGGCTGCACGTTGCGTGAAATACCTGACCGAACAACTCGAAAACGGCAAAGTTGATGGCTCTTTCATTGGTTTTAAGGGCGGCAAAGTGGAGATACTTGATATTGAGGAAATGCCGCGTATGGTTGACCCGGTCAATCGCAGACCTAAAGACCAGTGGTGGTTGAATTTGAGAACGGTGGCGCGTTTGTTGGCGCGAGACAATCCTTTGCAACCAAAAATTTAGCCCTTTTCAAGGGGGCGAGTGACCTAATATGGTTACTCGCTCCCCTCTTTTTTAACCTCCTGTCCGATAATTCCCCCCATATTTACCCAATTTAATGATTATATTAACCTTAGTCGGATATGCTGAAACTGTACCAACTTTTATAGTACGGACAAAATTTGCCTTTAACTATCGCAATATATAACGTTCCGTACAACATAATTTCGTTCTTACACAAGGAGGTGTCGGAATGCGCGGGACAATCGTCATTGACGAAAACAGATGCAAAGGCTGTACGCTTTGCTCTACCGTCTGTCCCAAAGAGATAATCCACATGGCGGATTACATTTCCCCACGCGGTTATCACCCCGCTCATCTGGTAGATCCCAAGAATCTTTGCACCGGATGTCTGCTTTGTTCCACTATATGCCCTGATACTGCAATAACCGTTTATCGCGAATGCGCCCGAAAACAGAGCGCGTCGGCTTTAGTTTCCTGAAGGGGAGGATGCTATGGTTAAGGAACTCTGGAAGGGAAATGAGGCAATCGCGGAAGCGGCGGTACGTGCCGGGATGGAAGCTTATTTTGGCTATCCCATCACTCCCCAAACCGAATTGCTGGAGTATTTATCGCGTCGTATGCCCGAATTGGGGCGGGTTTTTATTCAGGCGGAAAGCGAATTGGCAGCCATTAATATGGTGTACGGGGCGGCGGTAGCTGGCGCATATACCATGACTTCCTCCTCTAGCCCCGGAATGTCCTTGATGCAGGAAGGTTTATCCTATATAGCGGCTTCAAATGTACCTTGCGTGATAGTGGATATGATGCGGGGTGGTCCCGGTCTTGGCAATTTGGGCGCAGCGCAAGCCGATTATTTTCAGCTTACCAAAGGGGGTGGGCATGGCGATTATCGTCCGATTGTGTACGCGCCCAACTCGGTGCAAGAAGCAGTTGACATAACTTATAAAGCTTTTGAAATTGCCGAGAAATATCGCACTATCGTAATTATCGCCGGAGATGGCAATATCGGGCAGATTATGGAACCTGCCGAGATGCCTCCGATGAAAACGCTGGATAAGGTGGATAGAGGCTGGGAATTGACCGGCTCTAAGGGGCGAACGCGCCGCTTTAATACTTCGCTCTATCTGCAAGTTGAAGAATTGGAGGCACAAAACCTACGGTTGCGCGAAAAGGAAGCCCTGATTCGACAAAATGAAGGGCGCTATGAGGAACGGTGGACTGAACAAGCCGAGCTATTAGTGGTAGCGTTTGGTTCGGTGGCGCGGGGCGCGTGGTCGGCGGTCAAGGAAGCGCGAGAGCGTGGGATAATGGCGGGCTTCTTCCGCCCGATTAGCCTGTCTCCTTTCCCTTACTTACGGCTGGAAGAACTGTCGCAGCATGTCAAAGAAATACTGGTGGTGGAGTGTAACGCCGGGCAGATGGTCGAGGATGTGCGTTTGGCGGTAGGTTCACAGGCGATGGTTAAATTCTACGGTAGGCTTGGCGGAATTGTGCCGCTGCCCGATGAAATTCTGACCGAGATAATAACTTATGAAACGACTTCGGCTTACCGTGTGACGGCTCAACCCGAAATGCCAGAACTGGCATTAATGGCATAGTGGGAAAGGATGCTGGAATATGACAGCAGATACTTTACAGGTTGTGTACCAAAGACCGGACGCGCTAACGCAAGCCGTGACCCATTATTGCCCCGGCTGCACCCATGGCGTGATTCATCGTTTGGTGGCGGAAGTGCTGGATGAGTTGGATATTAGGGACAAAACTATTGGGGTGGCTTCGGTGGGTTGTTCGGTTTTTGCCTACAACTATTTCAATACCGATTTCGCGCAAGCTCCACATGGACGCGCTCCGGCAATGGCAACGGGCATTAAAAGAGTACATCCCAATAGCGTAGTTTTTACCTATCAGGGCGATGGCGACCTTGCTTCTATCGGCATTGCCGAAATTATTCATGCGGCGGCGCGGGGCGAGAACATAACCGTTATTTTCGTGAACAATGCGGTGTATGGTATGACTGGCGGACAAATGGCTCCTACTACTCTGCCGGGTATGTGTACTACCTCCTCTACTTTGGGTAGAAATGTGGCAACGATGGGCTATCCATTGCGGGTTTCGGAATTACTGGCAAATCTGGAGGGTGTTAGCTATGTGGTGCGCCGTTCGGTGCATGACCCCGGCAACATCAACAAGACCAAAAAGGCGATTAAGACCGCTTTCAGGGCGCAGTTGATTGGTAAAGGGTTGGCGCTGGTAGAAATTCTTTCGTCATGCCCGGTGAACTGGGGCATTGAACCGCCGGAGGCGCTCAAGTTTATCAAGGAAAAGATGATTCCCTATTTCCCGCTCGGCGATTTCAAGGTGGATGTCGAGTTAAAGGCGCTGGAGTAAGGAGGCTTTGCCATGCACGAAGAGATTATTATTTCAGGTTTCGGGGGGCAAGGCGTTCTCTTTGCCGGTCAGTTGCTGGCGTATGCCGTGTTGGCGGAAGCGAGGCATGTTACTTGGATTCCGTCCTACGGACCTGAAATGCGCGGCGGAACGGCGCATTGCACCGTTTGTATATCGGATGAGGAGATAGGCTCGCCGTTGGTACGCCATCCTTCTGCGGTAATACTAATGAACCCGCCTTCGTTTCAGCGTTACATGTCGCTGGTCAAGTCGGGTGGTTTGCTGCTGCTGGATGAGGGCATGATTTCTGAGCGTTCTACTCGTGATGATATTCATGAGGTGGTGATTCCGGCTCAAGCTATTGCTGCCGAGTTAGGCTTTGACCAAATTGCCAATCTGGTTTTGTTGGGGGCGTTGGTGGCAGCTACTAGTGTGGTTAAATTCGAAACGCTTGATAAGGTGTTGGAAGAACACCTTAGTCTGCGCCATCAAGATGCGCTGGTTGCTAACCGACTTGCGCTTCGGCGCGGAGCGGCGTTCTGCCTTCCGTTAGGTTTGAAATAACCTTTTTCTCAGGTGAAAGGACAGATGGGTGTATGATAACAGCCCTGTCTGTTCTTTTTTTGTTGTCTAATTGGCGCGTTTGAGTATAGAATATGAGCAGACTGAAATCGCAAATCCTAAAAATCTCAATGGAACAGGTTAATCGTTATGACCCTAAAAGACAGAAACATTTTGCTGGGCGTTTCCGGCGGCATTGCGGCTTATAAGGTGGCGCAACTCGCCCGCGACCTAACCAAAGAGGGGGCAAAGGTGGATGTGGCGATGACCGAAGCCGCCACCCGTTTTGTTACCCCTCTTACCTTCCAAGCGTTGACTCATCGCAAGGTTTATACCGACCTGTGGCAGGAGTGGACGGAGGAGGAGAAGGGGCATGTGACGCTGGCGCATCGGGCGGAACTGGCGGTTATTGCTCCTGCTACTGCCGATATTATTGCTCGGATAGCGCAAGGGCTGGCGAACGATATGCTCACCACTACCCTATTGGGTTGTCCCGCCCCGTTGATAATTGTTCCTGCAATGGAGAGCAATATGTATCAGCACCCTGCCACTCAGCAGAATCTTGCCACTCTTAGGGCGCGTGGCGCGATTATCCTCGAACCGGGGGTTGGGATGCTGGCGAGTGGGGCAAGTGGGGTCGGGCGGATGCCAGAACCAGAGGAGATTCTAGGCTATATCAAGTTGGTGCTGGGGAAATACTATGGCGATTTGATAGGCAAACGCTTTGTTATTACGGCGGGCGGGACGCAAGAACCGCTAGACCCGGTGCGTTATTTGGGCAATCGTAGCAGTGGACAAATGGGTTATGCACTGGCGCAGTCGGCTCTGGAACGTGGCGCAGATGTCACGCTCATAAGCGGACCTGTGAATCTGAACCCCCCGGTGGGATGCAAGTTTGTTAGCATAAAAACCGCTTGTGAGATGGAAGCAGCGGTGAAACGCGCTCTTTTTGAGGACGAATTGCCTGCCGATGTGCTGGTGATGGCGGCGGCAGTGGCGGATTTTCGCCCGGTGACTTCCAGTGACCACAAAATAAAGAAGGATAAAACCGCGCCTACGATTGAGCTAACCCTTAATCCCGATATTCTGGGCGGTTTGAAAGACGCGCCCGGTCTGGAGAAACTGTTACGAGTGGGTTTTGCTGCCGAAACGGATGATTTACATGCCAATGCCGAGAAGAAGTTGAATAATAAGAATCTGGATATGATTGTAGCGAATGAAGCGGTGAGCAGCATCGGACACAGCGAAAATCAGGTGACGTTAATTGAACGCGGCGGGGGTATTACCGAGTATGAGCGCAAGCCCAAACGGGAAGTAGCAGAGCTTATTCTTGATAAGGTGTTGGAACTGGTGGCAAAGAAAATATAGTAAATCAAAAAATGCATGCGTTGTTATCGGGGTATCACCCGCTATAGTTGAAACTTTGCAACTTTTATTCCGCGAGACGGTCAGTAGGGAGGTAGCGATATTATAACCGCCCTATTTGTAAAGATTGTAAATGCAATCAGCTTGTCTTATGTGTTAAAATATAATGAAATATTTACATTCCGGTTGGTAAAACTTTCTTATGGTTTTTTTGATAAATTTAGAATTCAGCAATTTCAAGTAATAAAATAACCAAAATAAGTTTTGCTCTGTAATGCGGAGTGGTTGAAATGGCAAATGATGGCAACAACAAGAAAGACCTTGACCCAAGAATCAAGCGCAACTGGGAAGATATTCAGAAACGGCATTCGTACCCGGTAAATGCTATAGGAGTACGCATTGACCCTAAGGATAAAGAAACCTTGCGAGTCTGGCGAGAGAATGGAATAGACAGGTTTCTGAAAGAGTGAGTTGAGTGATCAAAAACAAACTGGTGCTGGTGGTTGATGATAGCCCCACTATACGCAAAATTGTTGAAATTACACTCAAGAGAGAAGGCTACCGGGTAAATACCTGTGAAAGCGCAATGAAAGCTCTTGCCTGTATCACCGATGAGCAGCCCGATCTGGTGCTGCTGGATGTGATATTACCGATAATGGACGGTTATCAGGTTTGCAAAATAATCAAGAGCCGATATCGGAATCTGCCGATTATTATGCTAACTAGCAAAGACGGTTTCTTTGACAAAATTCGTGGTAAAATGGCTGGGTCAACCCAGTATATTACCAAACCTTTCGAACCCAAAGAACTACTGGCGGTTGTTCGGAAACACACCGGCGGCAGTTAGAACGGGAGGTTAAAAACACTGGATGTCTTCAACTACCATATTAAACGGGCGTATTGATAAAACAGACTTGACAACGCTGCTACGTACCGCTGAGAAAGAAAAACTCAGCGGTGAGTTAGGTTTCCAGCGGCAAAATGAGAAAATTAACCTATATTATCTCTTTGGGCAGTTGTACCATGCCAAATGGGCTGATATTACTGGTATTGATGCTGTCCGCGAGCTTTTGAACTGGAGAAATGGTACATATATCTTTACTGAAGGAATAATCCCTGCCCAAGCCAGCATCAACGATGATATAGATTTAATCCTTGCCAAAGCTCCAAATCGAGGTGGACGACCTCAAACCGGGTCATTACCGCCAATGCCCCAGGCAGCGCCTATTTCAGTCGCGTTACCTAATTTAGAAACTGGTAACTACATGGCTGATTTGGTTCCATTCGACCTGAAAGATTTAGGAATATCTGACGAACAAGCTCCCAAGATTTCAGCAAACAGAGAGTTTCAAACCCCCCCTTCTGGTAACGGTATAAACCAAAATAGCCCTGAATTATTTGAATTGCCTCCTACTCTTACCGATGATAATCAACTTGACCAGAAACCCCCCTCAAACGGATTCTACCGTACCCGCTATATTTGCCTACCCCTTGGCGAGCAAATGTCCAATTCGTTGGTAGCTACCGGTCCTCAATTGGAAGACGAGTTGCTGAGCCTTGCCAACATTGGCTTCACCGGATATGTGTTAGGTGGTCCTGAAGTTGACGGATTTCCGGCAGTGGGTATCGCTATGTATCATGGGCGTTTTATCCACGCCTTTTACCACGCGAAGGGACAGACCGGACCGATTATGCATGACGGGGAGAAAGCTTTCCGGGCGGTTATTGAGCAAAAGGGCAGCGGGACAGCCCGCTTTTATTGGTTCTATGAAATAAGCATGGAAATAATGCTTGCCTCGATTGCACTATTGACTCCTTCCACCCGCTATTCACACCTTGAAGTTCGTATAGTCCGCTTCAAAGAATTATTGCGAATGCTTGGCGAGGAGAATCATACCGGGTGTGTAAGAATCAATGTAGCGTCTAAATCAGTAGGAGCTAATAGCAAGGCAAGCCTATTAGCCGGAGACACCGCCTATATTCCGCTCTATGAAGGCTCGATTATGGGGCTTTGGACTGATAATTTCCCGCGAATTTCTAATGATGGGCAATTGCTTCAGCGGTTTTTGAACGAGCCACAAGCCTATCTTGATTTGCATACTACTGTACCGACTAGCGAGCCCGGTCTTACGCTTGAAACTGTATTGCGTTCTCCTACTAATCATACTGAGAAATTTGCCATCAATATACCGCAAGCGCCTGCTATGACTCTGTCTGAACATTCTCAATACACACCGATTCCCCAACCTCCGCTACAGCCAGTTTTTGAACCTTTGGCTGCTAATGTACCGATACACGAACAGGTTTTGCCTTTAGACGATGACGAGCGGCAATTGCGATTGATTACTGCTATATCGCGGATGGAAGCAACTTGGACGCAAGCGCAAAAGAAAGAACGGGTGGAAATGCACACCGCCCTTTTACTATTGGCAGGCTTCGTCAATGATGTATTATCGTTGTGTGAAAACGCTGATGGGCGGCAATTTGTATTAGAAATGATTAATCACGGTCTTCAAAAGGAGTTTGCGCCTTACATCAATTTCATGATGAGTATAGACATTCCTAATGGACGTATTAATCTTGTAAAATTATTGCGAGGATATGAAGTTTATTCAAGAGAAGGCGAAAGAGCCTCGTCAGAGTTCTACCGAGAATCGGCAAAAGCCTTGCGTACCGTAATACGCAGTTGCTTTCAGTCTTATGTAGGTTTCGTTCGGCGGGAAACAGTTCGTTTTGAATCCCAAGAGATGTACGAAATTTTCCTACAAGATGTTGTTAGGCGCATATAACATTAGCGAGGAAATAACGGAATGTCGCATAAAATATTAGTAGTAGATGATAGTCCCACAGAGCGAACTTTGATGAGTTTGCCGCTTCAACAAGCGGGTTATTATATTGTTACTGCTGTGGACGGAGATGATGCGCTTGATAAGATTGTCAAAGAGAATCCCGACCTAGTAGTGCTGGACGTAGTAATGCCAAAAAAAAACGGCTATCAGGTATGTCGTGAGATTCGTACTCGCCTCGGAAAAGAAAAGTTGCCGATTATATTGCTAACTACCAAAAGTGAAGCTAGTGATAAATTCTGGGGTATGAAACAGGGCGCGAACGAATACATAACCAAACCATTTAAAGGTGACGAACTGGTGGCAATAGTTAAACGGTTGCTGTAAATTTTGCCTTTACTGATTATCTTAAATATACATATGGGTTTTGTTCTATGACAAATCCTTTCCAGATGAGTGATACCAGTATCACTTCCCCTGAAAGTTTCTCACACAAAGAAACCGACCCTGCGCCGGTGCAATATTTACTGTTTACCCTTGCTGGTAATAAATATGGTGTGCCTATAAATCAGCTTCAGGAAGTATTGAGATTTAATCCTGATGCGCTTGCACCCGTCCCCAATACAGCAGATTGGCTGGAAGGTATTATCAGCTTACGTGGCGCTATAACCTCAGTGATAAATCTCAAAATATATTTCAAACTTGAGGCTGAGTATTCTTCAAACCGTTCTTCCGCTGATTTTGTTATGGGCAGCGCTGTCCCCCGCTTGCTAGTGGTTTATGCCAATAACCTGTCAATCGCATTACTGGTAGAAGATATAAACGGGATTCTGTTTGTACAGCCAGAACTTATCCTATCTGTAACCCAAGTAATAAAAGATAGCTATGGGAAAATCGGTGATTTCTTAAGTGGGTTCTATACTGAGCAAGAAACCGATACAGCAATAGCCCTGATAAACGCCCAAAACCTGATTATTACTCCAGCCTTACAACAAGTGAGTGCAGCAACTTAGTTTCCCTTTCTAGGCAGACTCAAAGGAGATATAGATTAATGCAAAAGTTACTCCGTGTTCAAGATTGGTCTATTTTCTACAAGCTATTAGCTGCCTTCATCATTATTGCACTCGCTGCCCTCATTCCGGTTTCAATTATTAACCAACAACAAGCAAGGCAAGGTCTTTTACAGGAAGCGCAAAGAAACCTTGCAAACCTTAGTCGTAATACTACTAATGCCGTCAGTGCTTATTTACTCACCCGTGAGCAGGATATGGCGCAAATCGCCCTCAACGAAGCACTCGTTAACTTTATGAAAACTGCCCAAACCGACCGCAGTGCGCTAGGGCCAAACAACCGTGACCAGCATGATACCTTAACCCTGCTTAAAACTCGCGCTCCTTTGATGGGTCAAGATACTTATCTAGTATTGGCGAACCCCACCGGACAAATCGAAATTACCTCCGAACCCGAAGGCGGGTTGCGTGCTGGGGAGTCAAACAACCTCTCCGACCAGACTTACTTTCAAGATATTATAGTCAAGAAGAAATCATCAGTAATTACTGACCCTCAGCTTGTACGCTTCAATGAGAAAAGCGGTACAGTTGAAGCGGTCATTTTCTTTGCTGCGCCAGTCCGCGATGCCTCATCCCAAATAATTGGAATAGCAGTTGCCCGCATACCACTTAACGGTATCTGGCAAATTGTAAATGCCGATAAAGAAGCTGCCGGTGAGGGTAGCTTTGCAATGTTGGTTGATAGCAGCGGAGTACGTATTGCGGATAGTCGTTCAACCGATGATGTTTTAGGCAATTCCAAGTATCTCTTTTCTGTGCTTTATTCTATCCCTGCCAGTGGTGCTGGTAGCGCACAGGAACTTCTCGCAACTAACCGGTTTCCCAAAGATTTCAATTTTGCCAATAAACAAGACGCTATTCAGGGGATTTTCGGTAGGTCACAAAGCCAAAATTTTGATACCAATAATCGCTTCTTTGAAATAAAGCTTAATAATGCCGATTATCAAGGCGCATACGGACGCACCGGCTCAAAACAGTGGAGTTATTATATACTCGTGCCAAACTCCACTTTCGCCGCTGCTGCCAATAATATTACCAACACTTCTATTATTCTCAGTATCATTGCGGTGGTTTTGCTGCTTATCGTCGCTTTTGTGTTGGCAAATACGCTAATCCAACCAATCCGTCGCATTACAAGAGTTTTAGGGCGTATCGGCATGGGCGATTTTGAAGTTCGTGTGCCGGTAACAAACCAAGACGAATTGGGGCAATTGAGTATTACCCTCAACGCAATGTTTGATAACACCTTGACGGAGATACAAAACCGCGAGGAAAAAGAACAACTCCAATCGCAAATTACCCGTCTATTGGAAGAAATCAGCACAGTAGCAGAAGGTGACTTGACGGTTCAGGCGGAAGTAACCGCCGATATGACCGGGGCAATTGCCGACTCCTTCAACCTGATGATTGAAGAATTGCGTAAAACCATTATCAATATCCAACGCGCTAACAGCCAAACCAACAGTTATGTTAACCTAATGGTAGATAATGCCCAAATGCTCGATGGAGTATCAGACCGACAAGCAAACCGGGTTATGCGCGTTTCCGGCAACGTCAATGAAATGAACATCGCCATTCAGCATGTGTCAGCATCCGCTAATGATGCTGCGAAAGTAGCGCAAGAAGCCCTCGCTAATGCCAGATATGGCGAAGAAGCGGTTACACGCACCATTAGCAGTATGAACCGGATTCGGAATAATGTTCAGGAAACCGCCAAGAAAATCAAACGTTTGGGTGAAAGCTCTCAGCAAATCGGTGAAATAGTAAAACTAATTGACGACATTGCCGACCAAACAAATATGCTGGCTTTGAACGCTGCTATCCAAGCTGCTACCGCCGGTGAGCAGGGGAAAGGCTTCTCTATGGTCACTGAAGAAGTACGACGGCTGGCACAGCGTAGTTCAAACGCCGTCCGCGAAATTGCACATTTGGTCAAATCCATTCAGGATGATACCGCTTCCGCAGTGGTCGCAATGGAAGATGGTACTTCAGAAGTAGTGGAAGGTTCTAGAATTGCGGACGAAGCGGGCAAAGCATTAATCGTGATTGAAGAAGTTGTGGGTAAATTGGCAAACTTAAGCTTTGCTATTTCGGAAAGCTCGGTGCAACAAGCCGAAACTTCCAATGATATTGCGCGTAGCATGAATGAAATTTCCAGCCTTACCCAAGAAGCAGTTTCTTTGCGTCGACAATCCGGGGAAGTAGTGAAAATGGTAGAAAAAACCGCGCAGGAATTACGTTCTTCTGTTGCCGCCTTTAAAGTTGCCGAAGATACGTCTACCTTTAACGTGGGGGATTTTTACGAACAAAAGGCGCAAACTCAGGTTGAAGTATCCTCACCTACTTTCGCTCCGCCGTTAGTAATAATAGCGCAAACTAACGGAAAACCGCTCGAAACTTCCAACCTCGATGGATTCTCTCATCTCAACGATAACGGTGATATTGATCTTTCTTCTTTGTTTACCGATGAATCCGACTTCTTCGACTCTATATTTGATGAGGTGGGTACAAACAAAACTCCTGTTGAACCCCCACAGGCGCTGGGATAATAAAGCATATGGAATTTGAAACAGAAATCGTCTTATCCTTTTTGGATGAGGTAAGTGAATACATTCCGCAGTTGGAGCGCCACTTCAAAACGTTAGGCAACAATCCAAATGACAAGGAAAGTTTGGAGGAAGCTTATCGCCTTGCCCACAGCATTAAAGGGTCAGCCTCAATGCTGGAAATGGAAGAAATGAGGCAGTTAGGTTGGGAATTAGAACAAATTTTGCTACCCTTTATTGAAAAAAAAGCTCGTTACCAACCACAATTGAGTCAGCAAATGCTGAGCCGTGTGAATAACCTAACAAAGCTGATAGACAGCAAACGCCAAGAACTTAGTAGCGAAGCAGACGTACAGGCAGAAGAAGAATGGGACGCTTTTGATGAGATGCCAACCTTCTCTCCAATATGGGAAACACCCACTGCCCCTTCTCTGCCCTTAACAAATTTCCCTCGAACGGGACAGCCTAAAACTTTGGACGATTTGATTCTGGAGTTCAGCCAAATACAAGATACGCGGAAAGGGGATAATTTAGAATCGCTGCCGAATTTATCGAATATTGCGCTAGGCTTTGGTTTTAATACAGAACCCCCCAAAAGCCAAAGCAAGCCTGACCCTGTTTTGCAGCCTACTTCAATTGATTGGACAAATTCACCGCTCTATGATGTAATATTCAACGATTTTGAAGAAGAAATTCCTGTTCCACCTGTATTAGCAGAACCCACTATCGTACCATCCAGTAAATTGCCTTATCCTATGCCTATATATATTACTTCCGACCCATCTCCTGCAATAATCTTTGAGCCAAATCAAATACCCATGGAACTTGATGAATTACAGGATGAAAGGGATAAGAGGATTCAAGAAATAGCCTCCACTGGCTATGACCATAAACTCGATTCGACCCTGCCAGCTTGGATGACATCTTTTCCCGAAAGCGGAGAAGATGAAAGCGTCTCAATTGATGATTTCCACGAAATTGAAGAAATTCTAAGTTCCACCCATGTAGAAGAGCATGTCAATCAGCTACAAGCACAAATTTTGCCGCATCTTGGCGGTAATCCATACGAGATTGTTGAAGCTATTTTGCCCTCTGACATACTAAGTATTGATGGTGAACTATTAGACTCGATTGATGACGAATTGACAGCACGCGAATTCATTGATATTAGCCACATCGTTGAGATTAATGCAGTTTCGCAAGTGGAGAGTGAAGAAAAAACCGCAGAGTTCCACGAAGCCTCACAGCTATTCACTGATTTGGAAGCCGCCGACATCGAATTAGCCCCTGAAGAAAAGTTCACGGGCATGAGGTTTGATGAAGTAGAAACTGCCATTCAACAATTACGACAGGGACAAACCGGAGAATTAGGCGATTTAAGCGAAGAGGATATAGCCATGCTGGAAGCTATGGATACTACCGGCTTCGGTTTTGAACCTGCTCCGTTATTCCTAGCAGAAGCGCAGGCTGACATTGATAAAATCACCAAATTAGCGCAAAATTTTGGGGTGCAAAGTTACACTGATGGCGCTGCCTCCCAATTGAACCAAATTTCTGCGATGCTGCGTAAAGTGGCGGAGATGATGGGTTTAGCGAAAATTGCCGACCAGATAACTATCATAGAAGAAATTAGTGGCGCAGTTGAGAATAATAATTTACCGGCAAGCTTTGAAGTGGGCGAAATGTTGCGTAGCGCCGTAGCCGATCTCGATTTCTTGCTTGAGCCACACCAGAATGCTGCTTCAGCTTTGACTCTTTCGCCTATTCCACAAAACGATGAAGAAATAGTTGCCTTTGAAGCGGAGGCAGTCGTAGCGAATCCTCAGCTTAAATCAGAAATAACTAGCCAGCACCTTGCCCATTTTGGCAATGAACGAAGCACCACAAAGGCAATGCCGCTTTCTGGAGTTGAAGTAGATACCGCACTAGCAGAGGTTTTTGCCGGAGAAGCGCGTGAGCATATTCATAACCTCGATCTTTACTTAGGACGGTTGGAAAAAGAGCCTACCAACCGGGAAATCATTCGAGAGATTCGGCGTACTGCCCACACCCTTAAAGGTTCGGCAGCAATGGTTGGGTTTACTGTAATCAGCCAAACCTCCCATCTAATGGAAGATTTGCTGGATCGCCTTTATGAAGGCTTAATGGAGGTCAATAAAGGAACGATTGAGCTTTTATTCGTTACCTTTAACTATATTGATAACACCGCGCGTGGTCTCGAACGCGGTAGCCCGGAAAATCCTGCTACTCTTAATGAATTACGCTCACGCTATGCTGCTATCATTTGCGAGGAAGAAGAAGAAGAGTCTAAGGGTGGCGCATTTATATTTAAAGAGGCGCAGGCACAAGCGGCAGAGCTTGATATACCAACGCTACATGCCGTAAGAGAAGAAGAAATAGCCGCACTGGAGGTTGAACAAAACGTTCAGCAAGGAGAAACAACTCAATTTCCTGTTTCTAGCCCGTTAGATGTGGAAATTGAGGTGCGCGTACCGATTAAACGTCTAAACGAAATGTTAAACCAAGTAGGCGAACTGGTTATCAACCGCACTGTTTTAGAACAAAACTCTCAAGCATATAACCGGGTAGTAGAAGAATTAAGTCTGGCACTTAGACGCTTGCAGCGACTTACCCGTGAGCTTGAAACCCGCTATGAGGTAGAACTTCTTAAAAATTCAGGCGTTCCAAACGGAAGTGCAACCGCTATACCCCAATTTTCTAGCTTCGGCAACCGCTTTACGCCCGATTCCTATGACGGGGAATTTGATGAGCTAGAAATGGATCGTTATACTGAGTTCCATCAGGTTTCTCGCGAAATGACTGAAACTGTCTCTGACCTTTCCACAATGCAAAGAGACCTTGAAACGCTTCGTAACGACTTAGAAAACTTGACTATGCAACAAGGGCGCATCACCGATGATTTGCAGGATAAATTGGTGAAAATTCGCCTCGTTCCCCTCTCCACTCTTACGCCACGTCTATACCGAACCGCCCGAACGGTAGCAGCGAGAGAGGGCAAAGAAGTGCAATTTCTAGTTTCAGGTGATAATACAATGGTTGATAAAACAATCTTTGAAGAAATAGGGGACCCGCTTTTACACTTGATACGAAACGCCTTAGATCATGGGATTGAAATGCCGGAGGTGCGGGAAGCGGTGGATAAACCGCGTCAAGGTACGGTGACTTTTACGGCACGCACTGAAGGTTCTCAGGTAGTAATTGAAATACGCGATGATGGCGCAGGTATTGACACTGAATTGTTCCTTCTCCGAGGCATAGAAAAAGGTTTGATACGCGCCAATTCAAACCCGACTCTTTCGGAAATTTATAACCTCATGTTCCTACCCGGTTTCAGTACCTCAGCCACAATCAGCGAAATTTCAGGACGTGGTATAGGTCTTGATGTAGTTCAGGCTAACGTAGCTGCGCTGAAAGGCATCATTGAGGTTGAATCGGAACTCGGTGTAGGCACTGTTTTCACCATACGCTTGCCAAGCACTCTCACTATTACCCGTGCAATTCTTGTGAAAAGTGGTGGGTACACCTATGCTATTCCGGTTGGTATTATCGAACGTACTACCCGGATTGATGCCGGCACAATCGAATTTATGGCGAACAGACCTTATTTTCATCCTGAAAACGAAAATTCTAGCCTACCTTTAATAAATTTGCGGGACTTGTTACGCCTGCCAAACCGCTTGCGAAACCATAATTTTGATGAGGACAGCAATACTCCGCGCACGGACAGACCGTTGCTGATATTGGCAGGTTTAGATAGATATGCTTTAGAAGTAGATGAATTAGTCCGACAGCAAGAAGTAGTAATTAAAGATCTCGGTACTCACCTCAAAACGATTCAGGGTATCCTCGGCTCTACTATACTCGGTAACGGGCAAGTGGTGCTAATTTTGAATATTTTTGAACTTTTGGTGATGGCAGGCTTGCGGGGTGGTAGTTATGTTTCCAGTTTTGTCAGCGTTCCTAAAGCAAAACCGCAGGAAAGAGCTATTGCTGCACGCGAAATGAGGCGAGGTACAACAGGGCGGCTACTTCTGCCGGGAGTACAGCCCCAAACCGTGTTTAGACAAAAGCGTTCACCGATGATTCAAATTGTTGATGACTCACTCAGTGTCCGAAAAGTGTTATCAGGCATGCTGGAAAAATCCGGTTTCAGAGTACGCACCAGTAAGGACGGACAGGAAGCGTTGGAAGCCCTTCAACAACTTGCTGCGCCCGACCTGATAATAATGGACATCGAAATGCCCCGTATGGATGGATACGAACTCACACGATTATTAAAATCAAGCCCACTATATCGCAATATCCCGGTTGTAATGCTAACCAGCCGTGGCGGTATCAAGCATCGGCAAAAAGCCGAAGATATGGGCGCAGATGGCTTTTTGGTAAAACCTTATCAAGAGGAGGAATTGCTGCAAATGGTAAGTGTTTTGCTTACCAGCGCACACTAATAACTATGGAAAATCCCACATCCCTCTCCTACAAAGGCGCAGGAGTAGATATAGAAGCCGGCGATGAAGCCAGCTCAAACGCATTTATGGCAGCACGTAGCACCTATCGTTCCGAAATAATTGAAAAAAGCGGGGTAGTATTATTTGATGCTCGTTTCCAAAACTATCGCCACCCTATGCTCATTGGCGGTAGTGATGGCGTTGGTACAAAACTCAAAATAGCCTTCATGACAGACCGCCACAATACGGTTGGCATTGACCTTGTGGCAATGTGTGTAAATGACCTCATACGGCGCGGCGCTGAACCTTTGGTCTTTTTACCCTATTTTGCCACCGGAAAACTGAATACAGACATAGCGGAACAGGTTTCTGAAGGGGTCGCGGAAGGCTGTCGCCGGGCTAATTGCAGCATAGTTGGCGGCGAAACAGCCGAAATGCCGGGCTTCTATGCACCGGGTGAATACGATATGGCTGGAAGTTGTTTCGGTGTTGTTGAGAATGCCGGAATCATTACCGGAGAAGCCATTCAATCCGGCGATATTATTCTCGGTTTAGCCAGCAGCGGCTTGCATAGCAACGGCTACTCGTTGGCACGCCGCGCAATTTTACCGCACTACGCGCTGAAAGACACTCCTCCTGAATTAAACGGCCAGTCTTTGGCAGATGCGTTACTTGAGCCAACCCGAATTTATGTCAAATCAGTATTGGCTGTTTTAAGAACAGCCGCAGTTATAAACGGGTTGGCACATATCACAGGCAGCGGCTTTCGCAAGCTTTATAAAATAATACCGAAAGAGCTATCTGCCAAAATAGATTTCGATAGTTGGCATATACCGCCAATCTTCAAGTTAATTCAAGCGTCTGGAAATGTGGAACAAGCCGAAATGTTCAAAACCTTTAACATGGGTATTGGCTTTGCGGCAGTTGTACCTGCTGCCGATGCCGCCGCAATTAGCGCCTTATTTGCGGAACTTGGCGAAAAAGTGTATCAGATTGGCGTGATTGAAAAAAGATAACTTGTTGAATTGAGAATTAAGTAGCCCTTCCCAATTTCGGGGAGGGTTTTTTAGTTCGGCGATAAGAAGAGGTAAGTTAAGGAAAGGTGCATATAGGGGTAGTTACAAGATTTCGGGTGAAAGCGAAGCTAGGGACAAATTTCACAAATTAGGCAATCAAGCGGTCAATTTCGTCCAGTTTGGCGGGGCGGGTGGAAATGGGAAAATCACCGGCGGTATAAGCTAGCCATAAAAGCAGGTTTATATCACTGGCGTTAGGTTGAGCCATTTTGAGCAAAATAGAGTGGGCTTCGGCTTTAAACCCTAGTTTGGCTATTGCGATAGCTCGCTCATCAAGTCTAAAACCAAACTGAATTGCTATATAGTTGATAACTTGCTGCTAATAATAACCACACAAACTTAAGGGAAAGATTAACGCATATAAAAAGTTGGTATCCTTTCAATAGTTCGGGTAGAACTCGCGAAATTACGGTCATTTTAGGTTCGATTGTGGGGATTTCCACTGCGTTTACCCCTAGTTATTGAGAGGTGCGCGATGCTTGGCAATTCTACCGCGACCGCCGACCTGCCGTGTACGGTGATATTGTCCAACCACTTCCGTAATAGAACAAAAACGAATCTCCGTAACAGTAATAGCCGAGGTCACGTGCCTTGGTTATTATTATTGCTGCAACTATCTATTTATCTGTTGTTTCCGGCAAAAACATTGGAAATTAAAAAGGGGCTTTGCTTAATATAACTTTGCAAAGCCCTCATCGCAGGTAGAGTTCTAATTCTATTCTTACTATAGTGCCTTAAGCTATGAAGTTAAGATAGGGCGAGTGCTGTAAGAGTCAAAACGCAAGTTATTGCTAGGGATAGCGCTTGCGTTAGAGTTCGCAGTTTCACTAATACCAATCAAGCGACGGCGTTTTCGGCGATTGCCGTTAGCGCCTTCTACGGTTTCAGCATTATTGCCGTCAAGGGCTTTAACATTATGCCGTTGCTGCTCGGAAAGTTCGCAGAAGCGATTAAACACTTTGTGAGCAATCCTTAACTCTTCCTCATTCATGAGACTAAACACTTCTTGTAACACCTCGGTTTTTAAAGCTCCAACCATGTTAGTAACTTCTAGTCCGGCATCCGTTAGACTAGCACGTACTTCACGGCGATCTTCCGGGCTAGTTTCACGAACCAACAAAGGAATGCCATTTCGGCGTTCAATCAGGCGGTTTACAATACCGGTAATTGTTGGCATACTTACCTGAAGATGCTCGTGCAATTCACTCATAGTTAGCGATCCGAATTGACGAATAATATATAATACTTTCATTTGCTGGAAGGTGAGGTCAAGTTGAAGCCAATCCGGAGTAGCAGCCACATTTAACTGTTGGAAAGCACATTGATAAAGATGGGACAACTCTTGAGAGTCCTTTGATTTTTCACTCATCAAAACTCCCCCTCCAAAAGGGATATTTCTTTTTAACTTCTAAGAGCAAGAAAAACAATATGAACATTATCGGGGAATACCCAAAACCTGAATCTAATAGTAAGATAATACCAAATCTTTAGGTAAATGTAAAGGGCTTTTCACAGTAAGTTGTGTTAAATAACCACAAGGAATTGTTGGATTTTATTACAGTTAAAATTAAAGAATGTTTGCAAGCATTTTTAATATCAATGAAAAATATATGAGGAAACAGCCCGTGAAGGGCTGTTTAAGTTCAGAACCACACATATATTATCTTTTATCAACTAATCTTTTGAGTCTTTATTTTTATCCGATTCTTCATTGTTATCATGAGTGGCAGAAGGTGTCGGAGTCATATTCGATTTTTTCTCATCCTCATGATTATCCTCATGATTAGAGGTAGGAGTAGGCGTTGCATTCGGAGTTGTATTAGGAGTTTTGATGGTAGTCACAACTGTAGTAACAGTTTTTGCAATAGCAGGTGTTGTGGTTGTGGTAGGCGCTACTGTTGCTATTAAAGTTTGTTTCTCGGATTCAGTTGTAGCAGAAGGGTTTGTTGCAACAACCGGAGCCTGTGTTGTAGTTTGCATGTTAGCCGGAGCTTGCGTAGTGCGTGGCGCCAAAGTAGTTAGCTGTACAACAGTAGTGGACAAGTTCGTAGTGGTTGACACACTAGTAGTCTGCTGCGTAGTCTCTACGGTAGCGGTTGCATCTTCAGTTACGGCGGTTTCCGGTGCCGTAGTAGTGATTTCGATATTAGTAGTTTCAAAGGTAGCCGCAGGTATGCTGGTATTGGGCGCGGCAATATTATTATTACCCGGTTGTTCAGAAAGCGCCAGCCCTATCAACAAGCCCAGCGCCAACACCACTGAAGCCGCTACCATAACAAGTTGTAAACCATGCAACCGATTTAATCGGCGCGGTTGGTTATTGGTAACGGTTCTGCGAGGTTCCAGCGCAAGAATATTGCCGGGAAGAGGCGGCACAATAGTAAGGCGTGATTTCGCTTGCAAACGAGCCTTAAGGTCAGCCGTTAGCATTTGTCGTTTCTCCGCATTTAAAGCAAAGCTTGGAGCCTGCCGGCTCTGTACCACCAGTTCCAGCATATTTTCTAGTGCCATTTCTTGCTCAAAGGTAATAACTATATCCGGCTCAAGGCTTTTGCCCTGCTGCAAGTAATCGACTCTATTTTCAAAAAGCTCTTGGATGTGCTTATCTGTTTTCATACCCTTACCGCCGTTTCCCCATGCCGTTATTATCATCTAGTATTTGCCGCAAGTTACGGGTTGCCCGAAATTGCAAGCTTTTGATTGATGGCATACTTTTATTTATAATAGCGGCGACCTGTTCAAGGTCGTTACCCTCAATAAACCTTAAAATAAATACTGTGCGCTGGTCTTCCGGCAATAAATTCAAAGCTTGCCTCAAGTCTTCACGCTGTGCCACTTGCGTGGCTATCTCGCCCCCGTCTGCTGCTCCGTAGTCACTGCTAAGCGTCTCATAAAGCGAACTACTTTCATCGCTTGCCGCCTCCAATGAAACAGAGGGATGTCGGCTGCGATAGCGATAATGATCTGCCAGAAGATTACGAGCTATGCGGAAGACCCATGCTTTGAAAGGCACATCGCGTTGCTGGTAATCCCCAATTTTCTCGACAATACGAGTAAGTGTTTCACTAACTATATCTTCAGCCAAATGATGATCGCTGCTATGGTAGTACGCATAGTTATATAACCTGTCTGCAAAACGGGACATTAATTCATCCACTGCGGCAGGCTCGAACCTTTGAAGTTGTGCTACCAGTTCAATGTCATTCATTTGTAAGTGTTAATCAATCTTCGATGTAAACAATCGGCTTATAATACGAATGCTCAATATTTTGCCTTTCGGTTTCATACTAAGCGACCTTCTACATCTATCATATAAACTCGGCAATTTTCTTGCCGATTGATAAATTCTCTACCTTTTTCAATACCCAATATTAAAACGGTTTTAGCGAACACGTCCGCCAACATCGCGGTGGGCGCAACTATCGTTACAGCCGCCAACCCATTATCAACCGGCTCGGAGGTGCGTGGGTCAATCAAGTGATGCTGTAGTTGGTTGCCTTTCAGCCAACGGCGGCGGGTAGTGGAGGAGGTTGCTACTGCTCCTTCTATAACTGGCAAAGTAGTTAAAGTGCCTTCTAGGGCAATTGGATTTTGCATTTCAACTTCCCAACCGCTTTTTCCGGGCTGATTACCGCCAAGGCGCATATCTCCGCCAGCGCTCACCATAAAATCCTTGAATCCCTGTGCCTGAATAACTGCTGCAACCCGGTCAACAGTCATACCTTTAGCGATACCGCCCAAATCAATTCTAGCGCCCTTCTCAAGCTTAATACTTCGCCGAGCGTGGTTTAATTCGACATATCGGTGCGAAGGTGGGCGAAATGTATTTATTTTGGTTGCCAGACCGGGAGTAAGAGTTCCAATTTGCTCAAAACTGCGGTCATACCCGGCGTGTTCCAGCGCATCCAAAATGGTTAAATCAAATATACCGCCAGTTACTTCTGCCATTTTTAGGGCAGCAATGACACACTCAAAAAACAGAGGGGAGGCTTGTTCAATATAACTCTTTTGATTTAACCTTGATAGCTCGCTATCAGGTAAAAAACGACTCAGAGTTAATTCAGCGTGCCGAAATATCAGTTGTGCAACGCTGACCAAATCACGCGCCCGTAATTTGGTGGCTTTGGACTCACTACTCAAATATATAAGCGCTTGCACATCTGTATTCATTGCCCTAAATGTGGAAAAAACCTCGCCCATACCCTGTTTAACCAATCTTTATCTAAATATCCAATCCGGTAATCCGGTTCTATGCTCGTTTTTTGACGAGCATAGATTCTATCACAACTAGGAAGCTTTAGTCTTAGATGTCTGCGTTGGAGCCAACTTTGGTGTTGCAATCGGCTCCAGCTTCGGTGTCGCTTGTAATCTTAATCGTGTTCCTTTTCGCCGCCCTTATTGTCTTTATGTTCAGGTTCCTTTGTCTCAGGACCCTTATTGTCTTTATGTTCAGGTTCCTTTGTCTCAGGCTTCTTCGTCTCTGTCTCTCTCTTCTCGGTTGGCTTTACTGTTGGAGTGGAAGCCGCAGTCGGTTCGGGTGTTGCTGTTGCAGTCGGCACTGGCGTTGTTGCAGTCGGTTCGGGTGTTGCTGTTGCTGTCGGTTCAGGTGTTGCTGTTGCTGTCGGCACTGGCGTATGCTGTTCTTCTACTTTTTCGGCGACTACCACCACTGTATTGGCAACAACAACCGGATTACTAACCACAGTCTGAGCCTCAGGGGTGCTGAACTGATGTTCAGGTTGTGCATTATAATAAACATCCGCAACTATCGGATCAGGGTTGACAGTAACTATGGGTAGTTCGGTAGTAGCTCCAGCGCCGGGCTGTGTAGCAGCAGTATTTTTCGCAACAGTAGCAGTCTTGACAGCCTTAGCTACGGTAGTAGGAGCTTTCGCTGCGACTTGGGTTGTAGCTTTGGTGTCAGGAGTGCTAACCCCTATGCCCGACGCATTCACGCCAAACGCAAAAGCTCCTACAAAAGCTATTCCTAATATCAATCCGGGTAATAATGTTTTCAGTTTCACCAGATGCTCCTTTCAATGATAGGGGACTCGATTTGTTTTCTTCGAGACCCTAAACGCTATAAAAGAGCAAAAGTCGCGGGCAAATTCTCTCAATTTTTAAAATTCACACATTATATATTAATCTTCCAACTTGACCTGATTAGTACCATCGAGTTGGCACGTCTCCATCATCCGGGAGTACCTCGGGATTTCCTCAAATTCCCCGCCCCACCATGAAAAAGCAAGATGAAGCCTTGTTGGTTGCTCTCCTCAACACTTTTACTGTTCATCCCTCCTATACATCACACAGAACTTTAGCTCTAGCAAAACGAGAACGAATTCTTCCTTGGTAATATCTCACACGAAAATTTGACGCGCACCCCGTGAGGAGTAATCACTTGTTTTAAAATTAGATTGAGTTTATACTAAGTAAAATTTGCTGAGAACGTTGAGAGAACGATTTAAAATTATCCCTATCAAAAAATTTCCTAACGTTGCCCGAAAATATTACCGGGAGGTATTCAATGGGGCTTTTAGATAAATTGCTTGGTAGAAGCGCAGGCGGCACACCTGCCAAAAGCTCTATCGTTGCTAAAGACCGCCTCCAACTTGCTCTAATCTCGGACAGAATCAAAGTAACGCCAGAACAGATGGAACTTCTGAAAGAAGAAATCGTATCTGTTATTAGTCGTCATTTTGATATTGATCGGGAAGCGATGGAAATTACGTGGGGCGATAAACACGATAAGCTGGTAGCCAACATACCAGTGCGTCGTTCGAGAATGCTATGAGTAATGGAGTTCCGTTTAGCAATTACCAATGAGGCTAAAAATGAATAAATTGCAGCCTGATAAAAATCCTACACCATTTCCAATATGGTCTAGGAACGGATTTAGAGTTTTAACCAAAAACATCCGAATCCAAACCCATGGTGATGGAGATATTTTGGATATTACCAAACAGGCTCAAGAGCGAATCAGTGAAACAGGGCTTCAAAATGGCACTGTAACTCTGTTTATTCAAGGTTCTACTGCGGCGCTTACTACTATGGAATTTGAACCGGGTCTAGTTCAGGATTTATCAGAATTATTTGAAAAACTAGCCCCGCATGACGCGCGTTACAAACACGAAGAACGCTGGCACGATGGCAACGGTTTTTCCCATATCAGGGCTGCTTTGTTAGGTCCTTCTCTAACAATCCCATTTACCGAAGGTTTTATGACTTTGGGAACGTGGCAACAAATAATAATAATAGATTTTGATAATCGCTCGCGACAACGAGAAATTGTATTACAAATTATGGGCGAATAAAAAAAGGGACGTAGCCCATACGTCCCTCAATCTTTTCATTCATCTCGACCTATCCAGAAATAATTCTGAGGCACATTCTTTGCAGTTTTAACCTCTATCTCAAGGTTACTTGCTAAAGCTGTAAAATCTCCCACTTGTACTTTCTCGCTCAACATACAAATGCCCGGTTTTTTGCCATACTTTTGCCGATAGCGCAGCACCGCTTCATCAATTTTTGTGCCTACTGGCTTTTTCGGGTTATTATCAAACCATACGAAATACATTGTTTCACCTCCCTGAGTCACCTAGTGTGCGGTATTCCGCCTCTACTACACCCGAATCGCTGCGTCTGCCACGCTTGCGATTGTTCCGGGGTGCATAATCCATAACTTCTTCGCCATAATATGCTTCATATGCTGCCGGGTCTGCTACCGGGTAATCGTATAAATAACTCGAATCGTATTCGTAATATGCCTGTGGCTGTTGCGCTTTGCGGCGACTTGGCAAACTGCGCTGTGCCGGGTTAGAGCGGGGGGGTCTTGTATCGGGATAAGGTAGAGGATTGTGATATTGCTGGTAATCGGGCAAATATTCCGGTTGCTGGTAGGACATACCATAGCCCGGAGTTTGCATAAAAATAATCGGTTGCACCGGGTTCTGCCGCTCTATCGGTTGGGCTGGATGAGTCCGGTTCAGGAAAACTAACATCACCAATATCACCGGAATAACTGCCATTAGCCCTAGCAGCACCCCCACGATTACAGCCCAACTACCCGGAGGCATTGTTACTATCACTAACACCGCCAACGTAATGCCGAAACCCATCATCAGACTGACAAAGCTCTTTTTAACCATTTTTTTACTCTCGCTATTTTTTCTAAGGGCATACTGCCCCACTCGAACATTCCGTATGCAATTTTGCTATCCAAAGGCTGCTCTGTTCCTATTGCGAATTAGTGCGCCGGATTGTTTCATAATTTCTGGGTGTAGTAGGACGTGACGGCGCGACAGGTGGTAAGGGTCTTGGCGGTTGTGCCGCCGTTTTAGGCTGCTGCTTTTCCTCGTCCCATAAATCCACTTGCTTAGACGGCTTCGGTTTAGCTACAGGTCGAACTTCCTCATCCTGTTCTCGGTAATCATAATCACTCTCTATGCGGGGATATTCAGCATGTAGCTCAGCTACGCGCCTTCTTTTGTTGATGTCCTGCTGATATTTTTCAAAGCGTTCGGAAACGCCCATCGCTTGCTCATCATATCCATAATCTTGGTATGATGGCGTGGGTTGAGTTTCGGCTCTGGTTTCTTGGCGAATTAGGTAATTTGGTGTAGCAACATAAGGAGTCTCGTATTCCTCTTGCGCCACTGTTTCATGCTTGTTGCGGGACGGGCGCGGTTGTACTGCTGTTCCACCCAAATGTACCACCGTTTGCTCCATCTCGGCGTTTGAAATGTACGCTCCTTGCAAGCGGGTAGAGATACTGCCCGAAAACAGCAAAAAATCACCGCGACCCATTAATTTTTCTGCGCCACTGCCGGCAACACCACTGGCAACCCGCGCATCTTCCGGTGACACAACCTTACCCACAATCCGGGTCGGGAAATTGCTTTTAGCAATACCGCCGATTACGCTGGCGGCAGGCTTTTGGGTACTGGCTATCAGGTGGATTCCAGCTTCACGTCCCCTTTGGGTAATGCGCGTTACCAGTTGTTCCATCTCGCGCCCATTTACCATCAGCAAGTCAGCCAGTTCATCAATGAAAATTGCCAGTACCGGGCTACTAACGCCCGTTTCATCGCGCTTTTCCATGTGTCGAACTGCCCACTTCAACCTATGTAAACCATCGGTGGGGTCGGTGATTACCGGACAGACCAGATTTGGCAAACCGTTGAAATACTTGTAGCCCCGACTCTTGGGGTCAATCAGCAACATACGCAATTGTTCTGGAGGGTTTTGCAAAGCAAGGCTGGCAATCATGCTGCGTGCCAGCGCGGTTTTACCGCTTCCAGTAGTGCCGCTAATTAGGACGTGTGCAATATCAGGTGAGGTAAGCCGCACCAGCAAAGGCACTCCGTTTTCATCTAGCCCCAGTATGGGTGAATGTGTCGGCAAATCGGCAGGCAAAGTACGCATCAATGGGAAAAGCTGTACCGCTACCGGGTCAGGTCGTGGTATTTCTACTTTGACGAAATAGCCATCTCTGGTGATACGGCAACTATGCACCCCTAGCGCCAGCGCAATTTCATCCGCTAGATTCGTCACACGGCTATATTTGACCCCGCTTGCCAATTTCACGTGGAATTGGATTAAGCGCGGCGAGATATTTCCCCCTACCACGCTCCCCTCGATATTGTGGGAGTGCAGGGTATATTCGATGCCATCAGCTTGGTGATCTAAAAGAGAACGCATTTGAGCAGTCCTGTAGTTCAAGGGATAGTTTGGATAGCCGTAATCCGGTTTGAAACACAAGTTCTACAGAACATAATATCAGAACAAATACACTAAGTCAAGATGCGTTTATATTGTTCAGAGCAGCATATTTGAATACGTTCTTCCCGAATCACTAAAAAGAAATTAGCCTTTAATCTGCCTTTAAGGTAAAATCTATCAGGCTGGTAAGCGATTTTTGTTTTATGAATTTGATGAAGGAAAAAGCATGTTTTTATATCTGGTTCGGCACGGTCAATCGGTCTGGAATGCGGAAAACCGCCATCAGGGCTGGCAAAATGTGCCGCTCTCCCCGTTAGGTGAATTGCAGGCGCAGCGCATTGCCCAACGTTTGAGCAACATGCAATTCGACTATCGCTATACCAGTCCGATTTTGCGCTGCTATGATACCGCCGCTACCATCGTTAAAGTGCAAGGTCTTGAGCCTGAAACCGCGCTGGAAGTGGATGAGAATATTAAAGAGGGGCGGATAAGCGCACGGCGTGAGGGCAGGCATCACAAAGAGCTTTTTAGCGATTGGACGGGCGAGGAAAAACGCCTCTTTCGTGAGGACTATTCCTTCAAGTTTGAAGATGGGGAGTCGGTGAAGGGCGTTATCGAACGTACCCTCGCCTTCTTTGAGCGGGTCGCTTCCCTCAGCGAAGAGCCTTTGCCCAATGAGCAAGAGGAAGAGCTTGAAACCAGACCTAAACCCACACCGAAAACCGCGCTGGTGGTAGCGCATCTGCTCAATATTCAGATACTGACGCTTTATGCTCTTAATTCTTTGGATGCAATTCAACGTCGTCAGGACAACATTGACAGACTCGCCATCGGTAACTGCTCTTTAACCGTAATCGAAACCAACCTGAAAGGAAAAACGCCCTTCTTCCGGGTGCATACCGTCAGCGATGTTTCGCATCTGGCGGGGCTAAAATCGCCTGAACTGCCTGCCGCTCAGGGTTAGCCGTATAATGAGCAATTCACTGAATTTCAAAGCGCATCCGCGTAGTTGGCGCGATTTCAAACTGGTTTATCCGGTAATAGCGCGGCGCAGTAAGGGACTATCCATCGGTGTAAATCTCAACCCCGACCGGGTATGTAACTTCGATTGTATTTACTGTGAGGTAAATCGCACTGATTTTCACCCTAGTAAGGGTTTGATACCGCTGCCTCCCAAAAACCTGCCGCGCCCTAAAGTAGAGCTTGCCACGATAAGCCGCGAACTGTTAGCGTTGTTGACAATGGTCAAAGACGGCACGCTTTGGAATGAGTCTGACTTTGCAACGACACCGGAGAACCTCAAGCGATTGAATGATATTGCTTTTAGCGGAGATGGCGAGCCGACCGCTTGTCCGCAATTTAGTGGGGCGGTTCAGGCGGTTATAGAAGCGCGTACTTTGGCGGGCTTTACCTCGCAAACTGTAAAATTGGTACTGATAACCAACGCTACCCGCTTTCATCGCCCCAATGTGCGGGAGGGCTTACGCGCAATCGTGGGGGCGCAAGGCGAGATTTGGGCGAAACTCGATGCCGGAACGCCCGAATATTTCCGCAAGATTGATAAGACTAATATTGATTACGGGCGAGTGTTGGAAAATATTCTCAGCCTTTCAGGCGAGTTGCCGCTTAACATCCAAACCTGTATGATGCGGGTAAACGGCGAATCGCCTTCACTTACTGAGATTGAGGCGTATATCCAAAGATTGGCTTATTTTCTGGAAAATGGGGCAAAACTTAACACTGTACAGCTATACACGGTGGCACGTCCACCCGCGCAGGCTTATGTTAGCAGCTTAAATGAGGCGGAATTGGCGGAAATAGCCGGGCTTATCCGGCAACGTACCGGATTGAGCGTGGAGTTTTTTGGCGGTAGTGTGGGTTTGACACAGAAAGGTTAGATTGACAAGTGCTAGACCTGTTGCGACCCAGAACGGGTTGCTTAATGGTGGCGGGGCATCGTGGGGCGCGTGGCTATGCGCCCGAAAATACTATGCCATCTTTTATCAAGGCGCACGAATGCGGCGCGGATACCATCGAATTTGATGTTCATCTCACTAAAGATAAATATTGCGTCATAATCCATGACGAAGAATTGGAACGTACTACCGATGGGCATGGGTTGGTGCGTGAGCATACTTGGGCGGAATTATCCAAGCTGGATGCCGGAAGTTGGTTTGACCGCAAGAATCAAGCCACTTTGGAAGCTTTAGCAAAAAAAGAGGGCAAGTTTGCCGACCTCAAATACATTTCCCCGCCTATTCCGACTCAGAGCTTTGCCGGAACTCGCTTGCCTTTGCTGGAAGATGCGTTGGAATGGGCTAAAGCGGTGGGAATCGGAACTTCGATTGAAATTAAAGTGCCGTTCCCATTTTATAGCGGCACGTTTGCCGACTACGAAATTATCGAGCGCACTCTTGAAATCGTAGCCCGTTACGGTGATGAAGAAAATACCCAAATGCACAGCTTTGACCACCGCTTGATGCGCCGAGTCAAGGAGCTTAACCCAAATATCAGCACCACTATCAGCTTTTATGGCGCAATTATGGTAAACCCCCTGAGTTTGCTGGATGATGCGCTGGCGGATGGCGTGGCAATTGGCAGTATCTGGGTCACGCGCGAACTGGTAGATATATACCATGCACACGAGCGCACTGTTTTTGCTTGGGGCGGACCCGGCGAAGACCCCTACAATGAAGAAGATGAACTGGGCAAACTGGTACAAATGGGGGTAGATTACGTCAGCGGCGGCTTCCCCGACCTGTTACGTGAGGTGGCAGAAAAATACGTTTGAGCGACTAGCAGATTGTGCGAGGAAGTAGAAAAATGATGGTTATGGTTAGGCAGGAAAGATTTCAATACCATCATTTATAAATTGCTCAAGCAATACATCGGCGTATTGTCTGAATATTTCTGCTAACTCATTATCTTTCACTATTACTAATACACGTCTGACATGGCGATGGAATTTCCGCATATCATCGCTGTTTAATCCGCTTACTTCTCCCCAAGGGACAGGGTTATGCCAATCACGCGGGGGTTGCTCACATAGTACCCCCAATGAAATATCAAAACCTTTAGGCTCAGGTATATCTAGCAGAATTTCATAGCCTCTCAACTTTCGTCCGGTTAACTCTGAAATTTTAGCGCACCACATTTCTTCAAGGCGTTTGCGGCGATTTGGCGCAAATTTAAGGGTTGCAAGCTGATTGTAAAATGGGTTTTCTTCACTAAGAGCTATTGCTCGCTTATAGAAACGTCGCAGATTCAGGTCTGTTATTAGTTCATGGGCAATTGAGCCGGGTTGAGTGTTATTTTGAATAAGCGTGATAATGCTGGCATCATTGCTACGCTCTAGCTCTGCCGCACTAAATGCGTTTTCCAGAAGGGCTTCTTGCAAAGCTCGCAGGAACATTACGGTGGCAATTCGGGTGGTATGGTGCCAATACACATTATAGAACATTAGATAGCGAGCAAAGATGAGCGATTGCAAAGCTCCAACCCCTTTTTCATCTATCACTAACTGAGCAGGCTGTCCCGATATAGGGGTTTCGGGGTAGATTCGCATAGAGTCGAGCAGACGCTGCACATCCACCATACCATAAGGTACGTTACAGTAACGCGAATCGCGGGTTAGATAATCCAGCTTATCGGCATCCAAAGGACCGCTGATAAGGTTGCTTAAAACCATCTCATTGGGAGCTAGTGGTAATTCTTTATCTCCGGTGATGAATGCCGCGACTTTCTCCGGTTCAACTCCCCAACTATTTCGAAGAATTGCTCCAATCTCTGCGCCCATTACAATTTCACGCCCGATAGCTTCATGGCTACGTATAATATTCAAATCCAGTTCTTCCACGGCGTGGCTAAATGGAAAATGACCGATGTCGTGTAATAGCGCAGCCGCAAGTGCCGTATTTACTTCCGCTTGGGTGAACTGATACTCTGTGCGGCGCAGGAGGTGTAGTACCGCTTGTCTGGTTAAATGAAATACTCCCAGACTATGCTCAAAGCGCGTGTGATGTGCGCCGGGCCATGTCCAGCTTGTAAAACCCAATTGCTGCACGCCACGCAAGCGTTGGTAATGCGCGGTGTCAAGAATTTGCAACACTTTACGGTCAAGCTGAATATCTCCCCAAACGGTATCACGAATAATAGATACTGATTCTGCCACTAGCGATAATATTATTTCGCCCTTTGAATCCAACTTATTATCCTCTTGCCAGAACTTGATAATTTGCACCAAGCCTAAAATAGAAACATAGGAAGAACTGCCAGATGCTGAAAAAATAAAATCAATTGAGTCAGTGTTAGCGTTGTCAGCAATATACGATAAAGTTGAGTTCGATTGAAAGTTGTGGGTTGCTTATTTTTTTTTCATTCGGGTCATCATCCACAGGCTAAAGGGAGTAAGTGGGCTATTACTGACGGCTGCCAGCAATTGATACTTTAAGCCCACTGTCACCACTGTACGGTTGCCGCCCAACCTCTGCAAAGCTTCATCCACCACTTTTCCGGCATCCAACCACAAGAAATCTGGGAGTTTACGAAATGCCTTTAATTCTTCGCTATCATGTATGCCAGAGCGTGTAAACCCCGGACACAGTGCTTCCGCTTTTACGCCAGTTCCCTCCAGTTCAACTCTTAAGCCTCTGGTGAAATTAATCAGAAATAACTTGGTGGCAGAATAAACAATATTACCGGGGTAAGGCGCATAGGCGGCAACTGAAGCAACATTGATAACACCACCTCGGCGGCGGGCTATCATACCCGGTAGTGCCGCGCGAGTAAGCCCCACGGTAGCCATAATATGGGTGTGTACCATCCCCTTCTGGCTCGAAGGTGTCATATCGGCAAAATTACCCATTGTGGCAAACCCGGCGTTGTTAACCAATAGGGTAAGGTCTGGTACTTCGGAAACACGTTTTTCGAGTTTTTCAAGCTCAACCGGAGAGGCGAGGTCTATGACCTGAACCTCAGCTTTGATTTTATTATTATTCTCTAGTTGGTTGGCGAGAGCTTCAAGTTTTTGTTGTCGCCGCGCCACCAGAATTAAATCATAGCCATCCTTTGCCAACCGTCGCGCGAATTCTTCACCAATTCCGCTGGATGCACCTGTTACCAAAGCCACTCCCTTACTGCCCATTTTTTACCACCTTTCAACCAGAGGTATTTTAACTGAAATGTAGACTCCCTCTATTTGCTTAGATTACTCACCATATCATAATATTTTAGCCTGAATCGTGGCTAACTTCAATTTGGTACAAAACGGCAATAATTTGGGTTGGGCTTTCAAAAAGGCGGGCGCAAAACCCGTGAACGAATAAACTTCTGAGCCTGCGTTAGGTAATGTTACGAGGCTTGAGCGGAAGTCGTAAAGCTACTCCCCGCAGCAGCAAAAACACGCATGGAACACCTACCACTATGCCGATTACCCCTGCCAGATAAAATTGATTACTAATATTGAGCGAAGCAAACATCATTAGATTCATCAGGTAAAGCATAGGCGGTACGAAGTGATAACGGAGGGGGGAAATTTCAAGTGGAAATACGGTTTTTTTATCTTTTATAATATATATCAAAACCCAAACCATTATATAGCTTATAACCGTCCAAGCTATGAAATTTGATAAAGGTACTCCATAGTAGCCGGAATTCTGGTCGCCTATCCATAACCAATAACTATGCACATGGAAGGCTACCGGCTCCATTAATAAGTCGCTTGAAACGGTCAGCAAGGTAGAGAAAATAACAAGAGTATGGATATTGGCTCCGGGCTTCGCCCAAGACAAAATAAGGCGAGCGGTAAAATAAGAAGAAACAATTATCATCAACCACGCAAAGAGAATAGCAATCGGAACACTCCAGAGTTTGGGATAAAGAGCGGCAGTATAAACATATGAACCGAAGGGAAATCCGGTAGTTTCTCCCAATGTTTCAACTGCAAAGCCTAAACCCAGCAAGGCTATTGCGGATAAAACCGCTTTCTTGAAATCGTAGTTTACCACTAACCATAATAAAGCAGCTATGCCTACATCCACTAGCATTGCTGTTGCCATCCATTCCTGATCTGCCGAAACTTGATTTGTTACAAGCTGAAAGATTGATCCCGGATAAACTAAGCAATAGAAACCAAAGGATGACATAAGCAGATATTTATATAATTTCAACCGTAACTCCCTCTAGGATACCAGCGCAGCTTCCGCTATATATGGAACGGTTTGTGGTCTTTATGGTAAAACGCAAATACTGGATACATTTCTTAGAAAAAATCGGACAACTTGTGTAGATGCTTCAGCTATTTTGTGAATATTATAGCGACTTTGTTTATTCACAAATCAATACAAACTGTTAAGGTAAAGTTCAGGTGTAGGAATACTTTATCTTCCATAAAAAAGCTTTCTTAATTCTTAGAGCTTTCGCTTCAGTCAGAGAGCTAAGCCCCTTGTTTCTATTTCTAGGTTCATTTTTACTGTGCTAAGCGAAAATCCTGAATAAATTAGATGCAATTAGTTCCCAATTGATAAGAATTGAGCTTATCGGTTTTTTGTGGGTAAACCGCCTTAATATTTGCAGAACCTATTGTGATATATGTTATAATAACACTAGTTAAGACCAATAAAGTACAAGGGGAGTCCTATACAAATGGCAAATACCAGAAGCGGTAGAGTACAGTATCGCTGTTCTTTTTGCGGAAAAGGTCAGGAAGATGTAAGACGCTTGATCGCAGGACCGGGCGCTGTTTATATCTGCGATGAATGTGTGGATCTTTGCCGGGAAATTATTGATGAGGAAATGAGCGGTCCCAAGGCAGATGTTAACCTTGGTCGTGTCCCCGCTCCGAAGCGCATGGTCGAATTACTAAATCAATATGTAGTTGGACAAGATCGGGCAAAACGAGTTTTGTCGGTTGCGGTCTATAACCACTACAAGCGTATTAGTATGAATGCCCAATCTGATGAAGTAGAATTACAGAAGAGCAATATCCTGCTAATCGGACCTACCGGAACAGGCAAAACCTTGTTGGCACAAACCCTTGCTAAAATTCTTGACGTGCCATTCTCTATTGCCGATGCTACTGCTCTTACTGAAGCCGGTTATGTAGGCGAGGATGTTGAAAACATATTGTTGCGCCTGATACAAGCGGCAGATCATGATATTGCCCGTGCTGAAAAGGGCATCATCTACATAGATGAAATTGATAAAATTGCCCGCAAGAGCGATAACCCCTCCATCACTCGCGATGTTTCCGGTGAAGGTGTGCAACAAGCGTTGTTGAAAATCCTTGAAGGTACGATGGCAAACGTTCCGCCACAGGGTGGTCGTAAGCACCCACATCAGGATTTTGTACAGATTGATACTACCAACATTCTGTTTATCTGCGGTGGCGCGTTCGAGGGTATGGAAGAAATTATCGGCAGACGTGTAGGGCATAGCAGTATTGGCTTCAAACGTGCCAGCACAGATGATGCACAAACTACAAAAATGCAGTTGCAGCCAGCCCCAGATGATTTACTTAAATTCGGTCTAATTCCTGAATTTATCGGGCGTGTTCCGGTGATTGTAACGCTTGATTCATTGGATAAAAGTTCGCTCATCCGCATTCTCAGTGAGCCTAAAAATGCTATTATCAAGCAATACCAGAAATTGCTGGGCGCGGATAAAGTAGAATTAGTCTTTACCGATGATGCGTTAGAGGTTACGGCTGAAAAAGCGATGGCGCAAAAAACCGGCGCACGCGGCTTACGTACTACCATAGAAGAAGCGCTTACCGACATAATGTACGAAGTGCCTTCAATGGAAAATGTAAGACGCTGTATCGTAAATGCCGATGTTATCGAAGGACGCGCTCGTCCGATTTTGCAAGGAGCAAATCGTACCGAACTAACCATCGAACCGCCTTTGGAAGAAAGTGCCTAATTATAGTTCTTATCATAACCTGATCATAACAAGCCCTCCAATCTGTGAGGGCTTTTCTTTTTCTCATAAGCGTGGCAGGTTAATCGAATTGCGCTAACCCTTTTTCAAACACTCTTAACCAATTGGCATGATAAAAGTTTCTTATATCATTGTCATTAAAACCATGCTTGAGCAACTCTTCACCAACCAAAGGCAGGTCATTCAAACTTTTTAGAGGTTCGGGAATCGATTCAGCCCCAAACCCTCCGTCCCAATCGGTGCCAAGTCCAATAGCGCGAGTGTGTCCGGCGAGTTCACAAATATGGCTGATATGGCGCACCACATCTTCCAGCGTGGCTTTACGCCCTTCCTCTTTAGCTACAAGGAAACTATCATACAATACAACTCCTATAACCGTATCGCGTTCGAGCAAACAGCGAATCATATCATCTGATAATTGTCGGTCTGTGTTTATTATGTGTCGGCAGTTGGAATGGCTCGCAATGGTTACGCCACTATAAGCATCTAGGGCATTATAGAAACTTTCTTCCGCCATATGGCTTACATCTAGGATAACTCCCAACCTTTGCATTTCGGCGAGAAGTTCGACTCCCAGCGGGGTTAGCGTTCCCGGTTCGCCCGTTCCGCCACAATAGCGATTCGATTTCCAAGCTGGTCCGATAAGCCTCAAGCCTTTATCAACCCATTGTTGCAATTCATCCGGCTGTCGAATCGGGTCTGCTCCCTCAATTGATATCATAATGCCGAGTTTTTGAGTGCCCTCATTGATTTCTTTCAAATGTGCGTTCAATTCGATGCGGTTACGAATAAGATTGACATGGGGTTGTTCCCTCGCTACCCTATTATAGAAATCAATCTGCCACATACCTTGTGTATGGGCTTCCTCAGCGTTTGAGAAAGAGTGTCCCTCTCCAACAACACTGATGGCTCTTTTAGGTAGCGTGAAGATAGTACCGATTACAAGACGTACCGGACTATCCAGCAAATCCGGCAGCGATACCAACCGCTCGCCATAAATTGCGCCATCGTTCACTCGTTCACGCGAGGACTTGATTTCTTCATAAAAATCTCGTCCAAAACTGGCGTTCCAGCCAATATCTAGGTGACTATCTATAATAAAAGGAATATCCGGCATGCTGACTCCAAATTAAATTTTAAAAGATAATCCAATAAAAAAGAGGGACGCAGCGAACTGCGTCCGGTTTGCAACTCTTTGTAGAGAAAAATCTAATTTTCGAGCGATTTGTCGGCAATGTCTAACGCCTGATCCAATAATATCAAACCTTCCTGCAATTGCTCCTCGGTGATACATAGCGGGGGGTTACAGAAAATGCTATTCCAGCGAACTAGAGCAAGCACTCCGTTCTGGCGCAAGAAACCATTAATCTGGTTCATTACTACCATTTCCGCTGGTTTGGGATTAAACGGCACCAATGGCTCGCGGGTTTTTCTGTCCTTTACCAGTTCCAGAACCGAGAAAAGCCCAATTGCACGCACATCTCCCACGCTAGGGTGTTTGTCGCGCAGTTTCTCCAACTCGGCTTTCAGGAATTTCCCCACCGTTGCAGCATTCTCAATCAGGTTATCTTCCTTGTAAACTTTGATTGTGGCAATGGCGGTAGCTAATGCTAATGTATGGGAGTTGTAGGTAAGACCAAAGGGTATTGGCGAGTTTTCAAATCTTTCGGCTATAGCGGGTGATACCATCAATGCGCCCAACGGTACATATCCCGATGTTATGCCCTTTGCCATTGTCATCATATCCGGTTGTACGCCCCAATGCTCGATGGCAAACCATTTTCCGGTGCGTCCGAACCCTGCCATTACTTCGTCTGCAATAAGCAAGATTCCGTATTTGTCGCAAAGCTGGCGCAAACCCTGCCAATAGCCGTCTGGTGGGATGATAATTCCGTTTGTTCCGGTTACGCTTTCCATTATTATTGCCGCTACATTTTGTGGACCTTCAAACTGGATAACTTCTTCCACATGGTTGAGGCAGGTCATATTACATGCGCCTTCACCTTTGCAGAAATTACAGCGATATTCGTATGGGTCAAGCACGCGCACTACACCCTGCATACCCGGTTCGGAAGACCAACGGCGCGGTTCGCCTGTCAGGGACATTGCCCCAAATGTTGCGCCGTGATAACTGCGGTAACGTGCAATAATCTTGTGTCGTCCGGTATAGGTGCGGGCGATGCGAATTGCTGCTTCCACCGCTTCCGTTCCACCGTTGGTAAAGAAGGCTTTACTGAGGCTGGCAGGGGTTAATTCATTAAGTAGTTTTCCCAATACGGCGCGGGGTTCGGTCGCATGTCCCGGAATCACATAGGGCAATTTTGCAACTTGTTCTGAAACAGCGCGTATCACTCGCTCATCGCAATGCCCAATATTGACATTCATTAGCTGTGAATTGAAATCAAGATAACGTTTGCCATCTGTATCCCAGAGATAAACGCCTTTAGCATGGGAGATTGCCAGCGGTTTGACTGAGGCTTGCGCTGCCCAATCATACAAGGTGTACTCCCGGCAAGCCTGTAAAATTTCGTCTGTTGACATTGAAGCTGTTACTTCTTCGATGCTCATTGCCATCCTCCTGTTGTTTAACAATTTTGAGTCTGCCCGGCGTTGGTCAAACCCTTGCGCCGCCAATTCCTCATAAGATTTATTGCCAGTACGTTTAACATTATAGCAATGAAGGGGAAAGTAAGCATCTACTAGGCTACCTATATTTGCTGCTTGCCCGCATTTCGCTCAAAAAGAAAACCCCCCTAAAAGGGGAGCTTTGCTTTACTCAGATTTGTTACTAATTCTGGTAGGGAATATGCCCGTTCTTGCTGTGCTGTACTCGTCCAGAGCTAATTACTTGCGCTGCTTCCCGATAAAACTTTTCTAGTTGAGAACGTGAAGCCTCTACCCGGATAATTGGTAGAATATTGTTCGCCAACTCTTCGGCTTCTTCTTGCGTGGTGGCTTTGTCAATTGCTTGTTGTTCCGATTCAAGGTCGTAGAGGTAAATAATGAATAGCTCTGATTCATCATTATAGCCAAGCGCTAATCGCCCGGTTTGCGCTTCAACTTGAAATGGTTCAGGATATATTCCTGTAGCTAACGGGTCTTTATAGTTCTTTCCGCCTTCGTATTGTTCCAGCAATTCCTTTATTGCGTCAGCAAGAGCGCCGAGTTGCTCCTTTTCCATCCAGCAGCAGGCTGCGCGTTTTCCTTCTCGGAATAGAACTCTGAAGCGACGATTACCCGGTATCCCAATTGCTTCCGGTTTTAATTCATCTATAGCACCAAAATCATGTAGTGCGTCCGCCATTATTGAAGAATCTCCTCTCTGCGTAGGTATCTCCCAAGCTATATGGAACGGTATTATACCACGAATTTTTCTTTGACTATACTATAATAACTGCCGCCGAAATGTTGTAGAGTCTGCCCTTCAGGTTGTTCCGGTTTCCAGAAAGTATCGAATGCTTTTGGGTCTGCCCAAGCTGTTAAGACCTGCCCTACAAAGAGAGTATGGTCACCGAGGACTATCATTTCCATCAAACCACATTCGATTGCGGCAAAGCACTCCTCAATTAAGGGCGTGCTGACTCGTTTAGGCTCGGCAAGGTTAAACCCGGCGCGTTGGAATTTATCGGTGTCTTCCCCGCTGCATGACCCGCATATCTCGATTTGTCGTGCCATATCCCCTTGAGCAATGTTAAGCACAAATTCTCCTGCTCGTTTAATCAAATCGTGGCTATAACGGCGCGGGGAAATAGCTACTCCTATTAATGGAGGTTGTAAGCTTAACGGTGTTAGCCATGCTACCGGCACAATATCTGTTTTCCCTTTTGCGGCAACCGTTAGCAGACAAACCGGACTATGCTGGAGCATTCGGGTAGCATAACCTATGTCAATTTCCTGTTTTTTACCCATTACTCTTGATGAATTCCTCTCTCTTGCGAAACTTTCCATTGGTTTCGTGGTGTCGCCTCCAAGTTTGTTTTATAATTATACAACGTAGTGCAGTTTGTGGCTAAAGCTAAAACGAGAGGATTATTTGTGATGAAAGCTTTATTGTTTGACCATGATGGAATTCTAAAACTAAAAACTGATTATCCTGAGCCACAACTCGCACCCGGTGAGGCAATTATAAAAGTGACTCGGGCGGGTATTTGTAATACTGACCTTGAAATTACAAGAGGCTATCTGGATTTTCACGGGGTGTTGGGGCATGAATTTGTGGGGGTGGTACAGGAAGTTAGCGCGTCATCTGACCAGCATTGGCTTGGTAAGCGCGTGGTTGGCGATATTAACGCCGCTTGCTACCGTTGCGAAACCTGTCTATCTGGTAGGCATACCCATTGCCCAAATCGAACTACTCTTGGAATAGTAGGTCGCGATGGAGCTTTTGCCGAATATTTGCGTTTGCCTGTTGCCAATTTCTTTGCGGTTGCTGACTCCATCCCCGATGAAATGGCAGTATTTACCGAACCGTTGGCAGCCGCTTGCCAGATTTTATATCAACTACATGTACGCCCCACCGATAAAGTTGCGATAATCGGCGATGGCAAACTTGGCTTGCTGGTAGCTCAGGTATTGCGCTTGAGTGGGGCTGATTTAACTGTGCTAGGTCGCCATCCCGAAAAAGGGCAAGTTGTGGCTCGTCAGGGAGTACGCTATATAAAGCCTGAAGAAGGAAAGGATATTCGTGAACAGGTCGGGGGCGAATGTGATTTGGTGGTAGAGTGTACCGGCAATGAAGTGGGTCTGGCAACCGCTAAAGCTTTAGTCCGCCCACGCGGAACGATAGTCCTGAAAAGCACCTATCATGGCGCTCCAGCAGTGCCGATGAGTCTATATGTGGTGGATGAAATTACCTTGCTTGGTTCGCGCTGTGGTCCATTTGACGCGGCATTGCGCCTCATGGAACGCAAGTTAGTTGATTTAAATTCGATGGTTAGCTTTGAGTTTCCCTTGCTGGAAGGCTTGAAAGCTTTTGAACATGCTTTTGGTCATTCTAGCCTTAAGGTATTGCTGAATATCTAAAACCTAGCGGAAAGGCGTATTACCAACGGGCGATGATTGCGCGGAAATTGACCTTGCCTCTATAAGGTTTGTCGGGATGTTCCACCTCGTTAGCCAGCCAATTATTAAGCTGGACTACCGCTTGCGTGTGAATTTCATCCGAATGCTCCCAATCGCTGCTGTACATGCGATTTATAAGCCGATTCGCCATTTCACGCTGTGATAGCGGTTTCACCTCAAACTGCACCAGATTAGTTTTCTCGATTTTTGCGCCCAACTCTTGCAAATGTGAGATACTAACCTCTTCGCTTTTCCATGCTCTCTCGCGTTTTTTTCTTAGGTCAGAACCTAAGCCCTCCAAAATTCCGCCCCATTTCTGTCGTACCGCTTGTTCTGGTGATAACTTGCCTGCTTCTTCAACAGCCTCCTCATGGGCAATTATCAAACGACCTCCCGGTTTACGCAACACTCTTTTTGCTTCTTTAAGAGTCGCTGCTAGGTCACTTACCAGATGTACTACATGTACGGCTATTGCAATATCAAAGCTGTCATCAGGAAAGGGAAGTGCGGTTACGTCTCCCAATCGCAGTTTGTGGCGATATTCGGATATTTCAGGTTCTTCTGCCAGTTTGTTTTCAAGTCGTTTCAGCATTTCAGGTGAAATATCCACTCCGGTAAAATCATAACCTGCCTTGATAAAGGGCAAAGCGATGCGCCCTGTCCCGATACCCAATTCCAGAAAGCGCGTAGTAATATTTGCAGATGTATATTCAATCAGCGCTTTGCAAATGTTTTCCGGCACACCATCCGGGAATCCTCTGGTGTCATCATAAAAATCCGCTGCCCTATCAAAAGAAATACCCGGCATAAAATACTCCTTTAAAATAAAAGATATATATTCAAAATCCTTGCTATTTTACCTTAATCGTTGCTACTATGGGCATAATCCAAAAACCCAATTTGCAAACTGAATAGCGTTGCGCTAAAATTGACCGAAATTGTGAACTTTGTTGCAAACTATAGAAGAAAAAATAGGAAAAGATACTTCGGCAAAGGAGAAGCAAATAATGGGCGCACGCAAAAAAGTTACGGTAATAGGCGCAGGCAACGTGGGTGCAACAACTGCACAGCGGTTAGCAGAGCGCGATTTCTATGATGTAGTGATGGTGGATATTATAGACGGCTTGCCGCAAGGTAAAGCGTTGGATTTGCGCGAAAGCGGTCCGGTTGAAGGTTACGACAGCCTTGTAATCGGCTCAAACAGTTATGAAGAAACCGCCAATAGCGATGTAGTGGTTATTACCAGTGGTATTGCTCGCAAACCCGGTATGAGCCGTGACGACCTGATTAATACCAACGCCGGTATCGTAAGACAAGTTACCGAAAGCGTGGTTAAATATTCCCCTAACTGCATTATTATAGTAGTTAGCAATCCGCTTGATGCCATGACTCAACTTGCTTGGAAAGCCAGCGGTTTTCCCAAGAACCGCGTAATCGGTATGGCAGGGGTACTAGACTCGGCTCGTTTCAAGCACTTTATAGCCGAAGCTCTGAACGTATCGGTTGAAGATGTAAACGCTTTTGTACTGGGCGGGCATGGTGATACAATGGTTCCGCTACCGCGCTATAGCACCGTTGCTGGTATCCCGATTACTGAGCTTCTACCAGAAGAAAAAGTTAAGGCAATTTGCGACCGCACCGCCAACGGTGGCGCAGAAGTTGTAGCCCTGCTCAAAACCGGCAGCGCCTATTATGCCCCTGCCTCTTCGGCAGCAGCAATGGTGGATAGCATCTTGTTGGACAAGAAGCGTATTATGCCCACCGCTACTTTGTTGGAAGGCGAATATGGTATCTCCGGTTTGTTCGTAGGCGTACCCTGCAAACTCGGAATTAACGGCGTTGAGCAAATCATCGAGATTACATTGACCGCTGAGGAAGATGCTGCTCTTAAGAAAAGCGCAGCCGCAGTAAACGAATTGGTAGAAATAATTCGTCTTAAGGTTACTGATATTGGTCTTTAGAATCTGAGATTGCTTGCTTGTTAACCCCTTTCTTTTGAGGAAGGGGTTTTTATTTGCCAGTTTTCGGCAATGCGGTTAAAATTCTTATAGATTGTAACCTTTAGTTGAGGATAAACCCTATGCGCCAACCGGATAATCGCCGCTATTTACAGGATTTGCTAAAAGGCTATCGCACTGCTCAGGTTTTGATAAGCTGCGCTGAATTGGGCGTGTTTGAGCATCTAAAAGAAGAAGGCGTTAGCGCGGAAGACTTGGCACAATTGACGAGTTCTAACCCTACTGCTATGGCGCGGCTTTTGAATGCGGCAGTCGCGCTGCAACTGCTCGGTAAGAATGGCGACCTGTATTTCGCGGAAGACTTGGCTCATGATTGCCTTTTGCCAAATGCGCCTCGCTATATGGGCAATGTTTTAAAACGTGAAGGAGCTTTTTATCGCCGTTGGTCTCACCTAACGGCAGCAGTAAAGAGCGGTAAGCGTCCAGATATAAATCTGCATGAAGAGAATAATACTCAATGGGTGCGTAATTTTGAAATGGCGCTACTCGATACCGCTCGTTTTGTTGGTCCGCTGGTTGCAGCCGCGCTTGCGCCTTATTTCCCCCATCAGGACGCACAAATTGCTAATGTTATAGATGTAGGCGGAGGTCATGGCGGATATAGCATTGCGTTGGCAGAAAAATATCCAAAGCTAGACGCGCTCGTTTTTGAATTACCGGAAGCGGCTGCCGTAGCCCTTGAGGTTATCACGCAAGCAAGTGTTACCGATAGAGTCAAAGTACAGGCAGGTGATTTCAGGAAAGATGAGCTTGGTAATGGTTTTGATATGGCGTTGCTTTTCGGGGTACTCGTCAGTGAAACCCCACCTAATGCCCTAGCCCTTTTACAAAAAGTATATAGAGCACTCAAACCCGGTGGTGTGGTTGTAATTCGAGGCTTTTATCTTGGTCCTGACCGGGCAAGCCCACTTGAAGCTACTATTTATGATTTGCATATGTTGTTATCCACCGAAGCAGGGGGGGCGCAAATTCTCGATGAATTAATTGACTGGTTACAAACTGTCGGGTTTCGCTCCTTTGAAACCGTCTCTTTGCCTTATCCAGAACAATCTGATTTACTGGTAGCTCACAAACCGTTTGTATAAATTATTATGCTTCCTACCTCTTTGCTTGCTCTGCTATCCCGCCAATTTGACCTTGCCTGACTAGCTTGTAGCATTAGATACTTCCGATTATTAATTCAAGCGCTAAGTTACTGAAAGCAACTCCTTAATGTTTATTGCTTTTAATTGCCAGAAAATCTTTAGATTGCTGATTGGATATTAATAATGCACACACACTCATCTGAGAAAGACCGGATACAGGCGGCTTACAAAGGCGCTTCCAATATGTATCACCGTACACCGGGAGGAGATTTCCAACGTTCCAGTGTAAGACATTTGCTGGTTGACCTTGATCCGGTTCCGAATGTCGGAGACTCAGTGCTGGATTTGGGTTGTGGCACTGGAATTGGTATATTTATGCTTTTGGAACTATACCCTCAGATTGGAAAGATAGTAGGTTTAGATTTATCTCCTCAAATGTTGGAGAATGCGCGGGCTGAAGCGGCTCAAATTGATCACCCTATAACTTGGTTAGAAGGTGACGGGCATAAATTACCGCTTGAAGATAATTCTTTTAACCTTGTTATCAGTCATAATGCCTTCCATTGGATGACAGACCGGGCAAAGGTTTTGCAAGAACTAAACCGAGTGCTAGTTTCCGGTGGGCGTATCGCTTTGCTTTTCGAGGGGGCAGGAGCGCGTGAAAACCAAATGAGTGTGCGCCGCCGCGTACTATCTAAATACAATTTAACTCCACCGATTGGCTATGGAACCGCATACGGGCATGATAGTGCGGAAGCTTGGAATACTGTCACAGCGGTTGAAAATTTGGTTGAAGAAGCCGGATTTCAAATAAATGATGTGTGGGCAAGGCAAAGCTACCAGTACATCCCACCCGAATTAATTGTCACGATGTTCCGTTCAACTAATGCTTATTGGTCGGCAGGGCTAAGTCAGGAGCAAACGGATTCGATAATGGATGAGATAAAGAATGAGATATATGCACAAACTACAGAGCGTGGCTTCCGCGAAATTATGTATCCGATAAATGTAATAGCTGTAAAGCCCTGAATTACAACCGGATAAGCGATTATAGGTGGTTGATTCATAAAAATTTTATCAGGAGGATAATTTATGTGGCGAATTGTGGTATTTCTTGGACTTATGTTTGCAGGGATAATCGAATCTTTGCGTTTGCATGTACCATTTTTTAATGATAACGGTAGCGCAAATCCAGATGAGCCATTCAAACTAGAACAACCGGAAATGTCAAAAGCTGTTTACGGACGTTTAGGCGAAGGTGATGATGTAGCACATTTCAGCTTTAACGCTCCGGTAGGGCATGCACCAGCTTTGATATTGTTGATACCTGCTCCGTCTTACACCAACTATGGTTTGCGTGCTAAAATGCGGGTTTTTGGTCCGGGCTTGCCCGTTGAAGGAATTACAAGCGACCTAACCGAGCAATTTATGAAGATTGTAGGGCATGAATATGTGATGGTGCAGAGCTATATGGATTCGGTTCAAGTTGCCGGCGATTTTCATGTGACAGTCGAACGTCTTGCGGGAAAAGGTACATATTGTTTCTGCCTAGGTACGGGCGAAACCCGCAAAATCCCCCGCGAATTGTTTACCCGCGTTGATGAGATAATAAACAGAGATGTTTTAGCTACCGCATAACTGCTGAACCATTTGGAATAAAATGCAGGTAGTAGAAGCGATTCGATTGAGTCGCTTCTATTTGTTTTTTTAACTCGTAAATAATAGTGTTACCGGAAGAATCAGAGTAAAATAGTTCATTGGAATAACTTTGTTACCTGTTATGATTCATCAGAACTGCCGTATCTCGCTTGTTCAAACAGCTATTTCAGTTCAGGGTTGGAAGGTTCGTCTTAGATAAAAATAGGAGTTAGGTTTTATTTTATGACATTTATCATGGGCGTTGATGGGGTGTTTTCAAAAATTTTTAAGATAGAAGCTCCAATAGAAGTTGTTTATGCTTTTCTATGTGATTTTGATTATACCTTGCCCCGTATGCCACAGGTCGAACAGGTACTTCAACTCTCAGAAGATAAATATCGCATGTTCTATTCTGCCGATGTAGTGGCAGGCTACAAAATGCACGTTCTTTTTGATATTCGCCCTGAAAAACTGGACGGGAACGTGCTAAAATTTCTACCTGTGTCTGTAAGCTCGGAAGAAATGAAAAAAATCCGCAGCACACATTCGGAATCTCTTTTTACCGGAAAGTTTACCGGTTATGCCAAATTCGTCCAAAATGGCAAACGCTGCGACATACATTACAAAGCGCAAATAAGATTGGAAGTTGAAGTACCACAATTTTTGCGCTATCTGCCTACTAATGCCCTCTCAAAATTGGGTAGCAAGGTTATGAGCTACAAGATGAATAGCGTTGGAGATGAAATGGCTTTAGCTTTACCGCGAGAGTTCCCTAAATGGCGAATGCAAAATCAGTCGAAGTTAGATGGAATAATAAAAGCAGGGTTGTAAGTTATAAGTAACCCCCGCCTAACTCTTTGCAGAAGCTGGATGGTATCCCGATTCTTATGTAATGACCGACCTAATTGAACTCAGTTGCTCTTCCATTACACAACTTTTGAGATACCATCCAAACCTTTCGGGGGAGTTGCATAACCCCCTATTTCCTAACTTTTGGTTGAGAAATCTAGTAATATCAGGGCATCGCCGGACTTAAATAAAGACGTAACCGTCGGGTCGTTAGCGGCTAACTGATGGATGAATTCGGCATCGGCTGGACCAAAAACCCAGACCTTTAAGCTTTCGCTACCCTTTAACATCGTTAGTTCGCCATTTGGTAAACTTTAGCATCCCCCAACCCGCTTTTCAATACATTTTCTCGAACTAGGGTTTCGTTTATACCTCTGCCAATGGTTCGGCTAGACTCCCTTTCTGGAGATAATCATTGAACAGGTTGCCCCATGTGGTTTCTTTTTTCCACTTTTCAAAAGTTAGGCGATCTTTGCGGGGCCAGCGATAATAATCATGATACATTTCACTCCCTAGAATAAATAGATTTACCAGTGGGGTGTGGAAAAAGAGCTTTTGAAAACGCTTCATCGGACCAAACCACATGAGGTCGCCCACCCGACTCGCGCCGTTATCTCCTACCGTGAAGCCCCAATTTTCACGCGAAATGTCCGCGCCCACTATCTCGATTTCGCTCATCTCTCCCACACCCAGCCCTCTTTCATGCGCCAAGCGAATGTATTTAAGGCTCATAGGGTCGAAGCCCATCATTTTGGCGGCAACCGCGTCAATTGCGACTTGGTCGTCTGAGGCGAGAATGTAATCTTTGATAACCGGATACATCGTGCGCGGTCCCGGTCCGTTTCCGGCGGTAGTGCCATCCATTACGGCGAAGATACCGGAATGAATCTCTTTTTGGATTGCCAGCAAATCCACCAGCGTTTCATGAATCCATGTATGGGTATAATGACGGTGGGTACTGAGCAAGCCCCCAAAAGCGTTTTTCATTGCTCCGGTGGTGGTGGTATAGATGTGGCATTTTACCGTTGGCAAATGGATGATGTTCTTGCCGAAGAAGTAATCGGGGATGTGGATTCCTTCCGGGAAGATTTTATCCAGTACCAGCATTTTTGCTTTGGGCTGGTAGCGCACCCAGTTTATATCTTCCGGCTTGAAATTGTACAACACCGGGATATTGTACTTTCTGAAAATCGGCACATAGTTATTGAGGTCTTCACCTTTGAAGGCGTTAGTCACTACCGTTTTGTTCTGCACGCAGGAAATATCTTTAAAACCTGCTTTGCGTAAAGCTACAGTAACCCCTTCCATTTGCCACGGTGTGGTGTTTGCGCCGGGGAAGGGGAAGTGCCAGCTAATATTGTCCTTCAAGATGGTGGTATTCTCACGGGGGAGATGCTGCTCAAAATCAGCCAACTTCATTAACTGCTCGTAATCTTCGAGAACGGTTTCTGGTCGTGTTTTGATTACAGCCACTTTAGCGCGTTTAGCCATTAAATGCTCCTTTCATTGCGGGAAAGTTGCTTATAATTCGGCAAATCCGGCAAACGCAAAAATTTTGCATGCTAAACAAAGAGAAGATTCAAATCTTCTCCTTGCATTTTACTCCATATTTAGCAACAGTAAAAATCAAATTACAGTTTGAGACGTTTGAAGATAGGCTCAGGTACATGCCGGATAATCAGCATAATCAGTTGCCAGAAGCGCGGGGTGTAAAGCACGTCCTTACCCTTTTGCATTGCGCTGAAAATATCGCCGCCTACCTTTTCCGCGCTGGCAAAGAGCAAGCCCTTTTTCAAGTGTGCGGTCATGGGCGTATCCACGAAACCGGGCTTGATGGTTAGTACCGCTACGCCGGATTTGGCAAGGCGATTGCGTAGCCCTTGCAGGAAGGTATTCACGCCGCCTTTAGCAGCGCCGTAAACATAATTGCTCTGTCGCCCTCTGTCGCCAGCCACCGAGGAGATTACAGCAATGCAACCTCGTTTTTGCTTCTCAAAATGGTTGGCAAGGATAGTAAGCAACGAAATAACGCTTACACAGTTATTGTTAAATTCTTGGAGAGCTAATTGGACGTTTGCTTCGCCCGCCTTTTGGTCGCTAAGCGTGCCATGCGCGATAAGTACCGCGTCCAAACCGTCTAACGTAGCAATGGCTTTGCTCACCAATGCAGCGTGGCTTGTAGTATCCGAGAGGTCGAGTACAAGGCTTTCTACCTGTTTCGCGCCTCTGACTTTCAAGTCGCTGCAAACTGTTTCAAGCTTTTCAGGGTTGCGCCCCACCAGAAATAGCTGTGCGCCCTCACGTGCGAAAAGCTTGGCGGTTTCGTGGGCAATTGCGGAGGTTGCGCCTAATATCAGAACTTTATTCATCTTTATCCTTTGATATGTCCGTTGGAGGTTACTCTCCGCCAGAAACTGGATGAGAATTTAGGGTCAATGTACTGCTCAAACTCTCGCCAATTCGGGTAATATTGCTGGAAATTTTCCGCGCTCATCCGGGCATCTTTGGCAGGATAGACCACGCCACCACTGCGCCTTACTATGCCATCCAAATCTTCCAGAAGTCGCAAAGTTTTATCTCCGTGAAAGGCGAAATCCAGCGCGAGAGTCACGCCCGGACGCGGGAAAGAAAGTATTCCCGGTGATTTTATATGCCCAAACTCTTTCAGAACTGCCAAAAACGAGCCTTCGCCCGAATCGCTGATACGTCCTAGAATCTCACGGATAGCGAGGTGATTGTCGCTGCTTGGAATTACAAATTGGTATTGCAGGAAACCGCGTTTACCGTAGAGCTTGTTCCAGCGGTCAACTTTATCGAGCGGGTAAAAGAAAGGGTCATAGGGTACGGTTTTATTGCGCCGCTTTTGCAGATGGATATGGTAGAAGGTAGTGTTAAAAGCCTTCATGGTCAGCCCGTTTAGCAGGAACTCAGGGGCATCTAGCGGCACTGTTCCGGGCAGTTTCTTGTTTACTGCCTCTTTGGATTGATATTTGGATTGGTTGTGGTTGCCGCGCATGAATACGCCACGCCCAAGATTCTTTCCGGTGGCAATGCAATCTACCCACGAGACGGTATATTCAAAATCCCGGTCAGATTGCGCCGAAATCTCAAAGAACTCCTCGATATTTTCAAAGCGGATTTCTTCCACATCAATAATGGCGTTTTGGATGGGCTTGAGCTTAAATTCAGCCCACAAGATTACACCTGTTAATCCCAGCCCGCCTATGGTAGCTTGGAAATATTCTAAGTTAGAAGTGGGCGAACAGATGAAACGCTCACCGTTAGAGCGCAAAAGCTCAAACTGCGTAACGTTGCACCCGAAAGTGCCACCCCGATGATGGTTTTTGCCATGTATATCGTTAGCGATTGCGCCGCCCACCGATACGAATTTAGTACCGGGCGTGACGGGTAAAAACCAGCCTCTTGGTACAATTACTTCGAGGATTTCTGCCAGCGAAACGCCTGCCTCACAGCGCAAAAGTCCGTTTATTTCATCAAAGCAGAGGAAGCGGTTTAGCCCGGAGGTATCTAGCAAAACCCCTCCTTCATTCAAGCAACTATCGCCATAGCTACGCCCAAAACCGTAAGGCAAGAGCGATTTAGAGGAAAAATTCAGGTTGGCTATTTCTTCTTGCCAGAAAACAGGCTTTACTGTCTCCGGCTTTGCCGAAGGGTAGCGACCCCATGATTCATATTTTTGCATTATTAAGACTTAAGACCTCAACTTTATATTACACAGGCGCGAACAATCCTGCCCGTTTTATAACGCTTCTAACGCGCTCGGCGTTTCGGGCGACTCATTTTGTTTATTCTGAGGCTTCTGGAAACGTTCTCTAAAAATAAAGAGGATGGCAATTCCCAGCAATACCCCAAACCAGAGTGTGCAAAGGCGTATCAGGAAGGTTGCGGCGGCAGCAACCCCGCCTGTCACACCTTTCACCAGCAACGCCAGCAACCCACCGATTGAGCCATCTGCTACGCCCAAACCGCCCGGCAAAAATGAAAGCGTTCCTGCCAAACTTGCCGCTGCCATGATGAAAACGCAAGCCAGCAAAAGGTCGAAATCCGCCTTTTGCCCCAACCCCAACATTACCAGATAGAAGGCAAAGCACTCCCCAAACCAGCCCACAATTGACATCAGCAATGCTATTACCAGCACTTGCGGCTTGAACAGCCTGTAACTGCTATCATAGAAGGTTTGAAGGTGATGGATGCGCTTGCTCAAAAAACCTATACGCCCTAACGCCATCAGAAGCTTGTTTGCCAGCCAACGCCATTGCACCAAAAGAAATAGCGTCAACGAACCAAGAAAGACCAGCAATATTGCCAGCCTGAATATGTCATTATCGAACACAAAAAAGCCAGTACAGGAGAGTACCAGCATAGCCAGTCCATCATTAAACCGTTCGGCTACTACAATGGGAGCGGTAACCATTATCGGTGTGCCGTTTAGCCTTTGAATCAGAAAGCTCTTAAGCACTTCGCCCAATTTGCCGGGGGTGACTGCCATTGACATGCTGCCAAAGCTGACAATCGCGCTTTCGAGGGGCGTTATTTTTTCCGCACCGCCGCCCACCACTTTAAGATAATAGTGTTGCCGCAGAAAGCGAATCACATAATTGGTAAAGGTGCATAAAAGGATTGGAATCAGTACCCACCACTGGAATTGCTTCAGTGCATCCAGCGTTTTGTTTAAATCTCCGATGATGGCAATAAGAACCCAAACTAGGATTCCCAATAACATGGAGATAAAAAGCTTGCCACGAACCTTCGAAAGTTGTTCCAAGAGCTAACCTCTAAAAATGTAGAGCAGTGCCACGCAAGAGCAAACCAACAGAAATATGCTCACCAATTCTTCAGTTATATTTTATGGCATGTATTATAGCATTTTTGGCATGTTATTTCGGACGCAAGCTCTGAACTCTCAGCCCTAGGAATGGGAACTAATAAGTCTGTATTCGCACAAAAACAGTCCCAAAGGACTATATAAAACGGAAATTAACGTTGTGCAATTCTATTCAATATCTAGCGTTTCGATATAATCATTGAAGCTTGCAAGTAATTCCCGGCAGCTGAGTGCCGCTTCATACAAATCCTTAGCTTCTTGTATGGTCAACCCGTCAGAACTGGCTCCCATATCAGAGAGCAGAATTATTGTGGTTAGTGGCTGATTAATATCATGATAATAATGTCTGATTTGTTTCAGCATTTCCACATCAAGGTTTTTTTGCGAGTTCATAATGTCTTATCCTAGTCTTTTTCTACAGTAACTTTTGTAAGCCATTATAACGCCGTAACCTTACAACTTAGCTTACAAAACCATGGCATCTTCTATAGAAATAGGGGCAGGAAGGCACTTTTTCAATAGCTGTCTTTTACATTAAGTGCGGGAGAACCCAATTTGCATTGATAATAATATTACCCTGAAATGTAATTTGCCCGTCACGATTGGCAATTTCAAATGAAACTGAGCTATAAATGGATTTATTACTGGTCGAGACGGGGGCTTTCTGAGTGCAAACGTTCGTTATGTTATTTCCGGGTATGCTGCCAATCGTTATTGCCAGTCGGTTTTAGTTGGACCTTTAAGGTCAACTTTCAGGAAGCGATCCAGTAATTTGTAGCGCCAAATAATTTGCATAATCACCGCCCACAGAACCGCCAACCCTCCTAGCATCAAATAATCCACCCACGGTAAAACTTGTAGATTAAAAATCTTACGAAGTGGGTCAACTAAAATTATTACGAAATAAGCGACGAGAATTGCCCCTGCTAATATTGTAGGTCGCCAATCGCCGCTAAGTCTATCGCCTCCTACAAAGATTTTAAGGGGCGGTTGGGCAAATATCACCAGCAGCAAGCCACAATACAGGGTAAAAGTCACCAGACCGCTCTGGGCAACTGGAACCACAGATTTGATTACATCAAGTAGTTGGAAATCACCGGCTATTGATTCGAGCTGGAAATAACAATAGCCAATATAAATGGCTAGTGATGCTAGGCTAAGCATAAAACAGGCTGGGATTACGTAGTGGAGGAGGGGAAATATAGTGCTACCCCGCTGTGAAGTTCCTGAAGGCGCCCAGAGAGCTAGTCCAAAAACCGGAATACCTACCGTGAGTAAAACAAAAATAGAGCTTTGAGTTGGTGTAAAGGGGAAAAACTCGATTCCCAGAATAAGACCGGTATAGATTATTAAAAGGGTTACAAACAGTACCCGCACCAAAAATAGCTTTAAAATATCCTGCATTCCATTGCGGATACGGTTGCCTTCCCGGAAAGCATGAGGCAAAGCCGCAAAAGAATCCCCCAGTAGCACCACATCAGCTACGCTTCGGGTAGCCTGGCTACCACTTTCCATAGCAATTCCTAGGTTAGCTTTTTTTAAGGACAAAACATCGTTTACGCCATCCCCAATCATTGCCACATAATGCCCGTGGCTTCGTAAGGCGCTTACCAGAATTTCTTTTTGTTGAGGGCGAATGCGCCCAAAAATGGTGGTTTCCTCGGCTATATCGCTTAGCTGCGATTGGCTTAAATTGTCCAGTTCGGGACCTGAAATGGTTTTAATACTCGTCGGTAGTCCCGCTTGGATTGCCAGCGCTGCGACGGTCTGAGGGTTATCGCCTGAGATAATTTTTACCTGTATGCCCTCAGCAGCAAAAGCAGCTAGGGTCTCTTTGGCTTCAGCCCGCAATATATCGTGAAACCAAAGTACACCTAGGGGAATGAGAGAAGGTAAAACCGGGGAACCGTTCTCAAAGAGGGGGCAGAGATGGGGAGAGTATGCCAACAGCAATACCCGAAGCCCCTGCTCGGTTCCTGTGTCAATTAGGTACTGGATTTCAGTAGTTATGCTTACAGAAGCGGTTAGATTTTCGGGGGCGCCAAGCGCATACACGCCCCTAAGTTCAGACTGCTCAAATGCTAAAGCGCTCCACTTGCGTTCTGAGGAAAAAGGCACATGTTCAAGAAAGGGATAAGGGCTACCGCCACACCCCGTTTTAATGGCTTCGTTGGTTTTATTACCTGCCGGAGTACTGGCAGCATAAATCCCTGCAATGCGCTTTAATTCGGTTTCACTTACTTCCAAAGGAAAAAGTGAATGTAGCTGGATTTGATTTGAAGTTAAAGTGCCGGTTTTATCTAGGCATAAAATATCTACATTACTTAGTGACTCGACCGCATTGGCTTGCTGAATTAATGCCCCCTTACCAGCGATTCGAACAGCCCCGATGGCATAAGCTAAAGCTATCATCATAAATAAGCCGTTTGGCACCAACCCAGCCAATACCGCAGCCACTCGCACGCTATCCATCAGAGGCAATTCCAATAAAATGGTTTGGGCTATCAGGATAATTGTAAAAAGGGCTACCAAAATTATTAGAATTTTTATTACTAGGTTGACTTCAATCTGCAAAGGGGTCAGCACCCGGCGAAAGGCTTTGGCGCCTGCGGTAATCTGATTGGCTAGGCTATCCCCACCGACCTTTTCAGTCTCGTAAGCAGCCGAACCAGTAACGCAGAAGCTACCAGAGTAAACCTTATCTCCGGCTCTCTTTTTGATTAAGTCTGATTCGCCGGTAAGTTGTGATTCGTCTACTTCTAGCGTGCCTTCTCCCACCATCCTACCATCTACCACAATCTGGTCTCCAGGGGTCAGTAACAAAACATCCCCGATTACTATTTCACTAGGATCAATATTTTTTTGCTGCCCTGACCGTAATACGGTTGCTTTAGGACGGGTAAGCAGGCTGATACGGTCAAGTTTACGTTTGGCATTTATCTCCTGAATTACGTTAACTATTACGTTAATTAAAATAACACTGACCGAAACAATGGCATCGTTGATAAGCCCTACAAAAAGCAGGAGTGCTCCGATAATGAAAATAATATTATTGATAAAAGTAAAAACATTTTCGCGGATAATTTGATCGTAAGTGCGGCTGGTTTGGATTTTGACATTGTTCCCAAGACCGTTTTTACGACGAATTTCAACTTCAGCTTCCGACAGTCCAAGGGTAGAAACTGGGGATTGGGCAGGTATATCCATACTTAAAGCACTCCTTAAGGATTTGGATCGAAATACAAGGTTTAGGGTTGCTGCCACACGGTTAATTAGTAGCCAGACAGACTTTACCTTATATTTGGGTGAAACCTTCTCTTTTTCAATTATACAATCTTTCTCAGAGTTTGGCTGATGTCCTGAGACTAGGGTCAGGTCTGATACCGTTGGTGAACTAAAAAGGGCATTCTTTGCTAAAATAGCTGGAGTGAAAAAGAAAGAATATCGTCCGCAAGTAGTAAGAAAATGTTCCTCCAACCACAAAAGATTGAAGATTATCGGCTACTCGATAAAGGAAGAGAACGGGAAGAATGGGCGAAGGTATCCATCGCACCAAGATTGATGAAGTTGTAGAAGCCTTTATTGTGTACGACCCAAATTTGGGTAAAGAGCGCCGCAAAAGTTACAGTGAATTTGTAACAGATTTCTCCAGCGGGGAAACGAGCATTTCCCAAAAATTCGAATCGCTCCGAATAATGTTTAAAGATTTCCACCCTGAAACAAAGCCGATTTTGTGGCGAGTGTTGATACTTCAGGCACATTTGTATCAAGCCTTCCGCACAGCCTCTGATTCAAATCGTCCTGATTCGGTGCATAAAAAGAAACTCACCGTAACAAATTTCTCGTTTCCCAAACAATACAGCTTCTATTGGCTATGGGTTAAAGAAGAATCGAAAGAGCAAGAGCGTATGCGCGAACCTTTTAAGGTTGCCGAGCAATATTTGAAAAATCGTTTGTTCGATGGAATGTATATTCAAGGCGATACGGTGTAGTTGAAAACCAATGCCGGATTGGCGCACAAGGATAATTGAAGATTTCGTTTTTATTGATGTAAGATAGACATAAGAGCGTGAATTAACAACTACGCCGGGATTTATGAGTATTATGCGTAATGATATTCTGAAAAAAGCAGGAATAGGTTTTGCATCGCTGCTGTTGTACTTGTTGGCAGGGATTGCTTTATGGTTTAGCGCGTACCATCCAAAAGCCCATGCTGAACCGCTATTACCTCAGCCTGATGCTCAAGTCACTTTGTTAGCGGTGGGGGATGTGATGTTGGGCAGGGATGTGGCATTATCTTCTGCAATATCGCCTGAGAAAAGCGACTATCCCTTTGCGGTTATGCCAAAGCTGAGGAAGGGCGTTGATTTGGTTTTTGGCAACCTTGAGTCGCCTATAGTTGCGCCTGAGAACCGTTCAAATGCTAGTTCAGGTGGCTATCTTTTCCCGGCTGATTCTGAATCTGCGGGCGCATTAAAACGAAACGGCTTTGATATTGTCACGCTTGCCAATAATCACAGCCTTGATTATGGAAGGGCGGGTCTGCAAGATACTATTAACAGCTTAAAGTCTGCGGGGGTGGCGTATGTTGGAGCAGGTGAGGATGCCGCAACGGCAAATCAGACTGTGTATATGGAGCGGAACGGTTTGAGGCTGGCGTTTATTGCTGCTACTTCGGTTTATCCTACCGGGCTGGATGGGCTACAAGCATCTAATTCTCCGGTGGCATTGCTTGAACCGCAAAAGATACTTGGTGCTATTAAAGAAGCGCGTACACAGGCTGACGTGGTAATTGTAGCTTTGCATTGGGGCGATGAGTATAATTCGTCGGCTTCTACAACCCAACGCGATTTTGCTGCACAGGCTTCTGAAGCAGGGGCAGACCTTATTATAGGCGCACATTCGCATGTGGTTGGCGATTTTGAGGTTATTACGCATACTTTTGTGGCATATAGTCTCGGCAACTTTGTGTTTGACAGTCGTTTTCCGCCCGAAACCCGCCAAAGCGCAGGACTTTACATAAAGTTGGATAAGCGGGGAGTATCCGCTGTGTCTGCTGTTCCACTTAAGATAGAAGCAAACCGCCCGGATTACTATAAACCGAGTGAGCTTGAACCAACTTTTACGGCTTTTTCGGCACATTCGCTTAACTTGCCGCTTACCGAAGTGGCGTTCTGGAATGGCAGCGAGTGGCGAACTGCTCCCGCGCTTGCCTATATGCGTGATTCTACAGCCGATAAGGCGAGTTTGCCCGTTTCAAGAACCGTTCAAGTCAGGGATATTGTGGCAGACAAGGGCGGTTATACCACCGGACGCGCCGTTGAGGATTTCAGCAAGGAATTGCAAACGGACGAACGGCTTGAGTTGAAGAATGGCACGCTACGGGTGTGGCGGTTTGGTTTGAATATCTCAGGCTGGAAATTGATTTGGGAAAGCAAAGCGGGCTGGCAAGTTGAACATTTTGATTTTGGAGATGCGGACGAGGATGGCAGACCTGAATTGATGTTCAGCATGTGGAAAAACGATGGATGGGATGATGTAGGGCAATATCGCAGCCACCCGTTTGTTTACGGCTGGAGAAGGGATGCTTTTCGCCCTGTTTGGGCAGGCTCCGCGTTGGCAGACCCTATCAGGGAATTTGCGCTGGCTGACCTTGCCGACGATGGCGGAAACGAACTGGTAGCGCTTGAGGGGAATTATTCGGATGAACGCACTACTCCGGCGCGTTATCTTACAATTTGGCGTTGGATGGGTTGGGGTTATGAGTTGCTATATCGAAGTGAAGTCGGTAACTTTACGGCTTTATCTACGCTTCTGGGTCAGCCTTATGTGTATTACAGGCATAATTGAAAGGAACAGATGCTTATGAGTGACCGAAACAGATTGCTAAAACTTTACGGTTTATTTGGGTTGGTAGCTTTGCTGCTGAATTTGCTGCTGGCGGCTTGCGGTGATGCTACCCCTACCTCAGCGGGTGCAAGCCAAACCGGGGCGGGTCTTTCGTTTCTATTTAACAAAACGCCCACTCCTACCACTGCGGCGGTTACCACTGAGACGACTGCTGCTGCCACAACGCAAGCTACAACTCCAAGTCAACTCACAACCGTTGCAACTACCACCACCGCTGCGGCTACTCCGGTTGTGGTTCAACGCTATAACCCGAATTTTGCCGCTTACAAAGAACAACCCTCGACCATTAAACCGAACTTTCCTGCGTATAGTGTAAGTTCCGGGTTATCGAATGTGACTAACATTGCGGACTTTAAGCTGAGTGATGCTCAGAAGAAGCTGATTGAGCAGAATTATTTTGCAGTGGAACCGGCTCAATTCAAGCAATTTTTCCAAGCATACGAAAGTTTCCGCTATGACCAGATTCCAACTTATATCTCTACCGACAGCGTGGCGCATGTTTATCATTTGCTGTTTGATAAGCTGTTGCGCGATACCGAGCGAAACTTTTTGATTAAAGACCTAATCGGGCTTACCACCGCGCTATATGATGCCTCGCTGGCGCAGTACAATGACCTCAAGGGTACGGCGTTGGAAGGGGCGGTAACTCGCAACGTGGCTTTTACGGCGGTAGCTCGTAAACTGGCAGAACCCAAAGCGGCTTTGAATTCGCTTCCTGATTCTGCCGCTAAATTGGTGGATGCCGAAATGAAGCTGATTGACGGGACAGGCGGGTTTGCGCTCAGCCCTATTATGGGTAGTGACTATCAAGAAGATTACAGCCAGTATATCCCTCGTGGACATTACACTATTTCGGAGGAGTTGAAGAATTATTTCAGGGGGATGATGTGGATTGGGCGCATGAATTTCAGGCTCAAGAATGACAGTGAAACTCAATCCGCTTTGCTGCTATCACAGGCAATTCTAAACGGTAAGTTTGGTAATCAGAAGGCGAGAGACCTTTGGCTACTGATTTATGAGCCAACCGCTTTTTTTGTGGGTTCTTCGGATGACCTAACCTATTTGGATTATGCCAATCTGGCAACTGCAATTTGGAGTGAGAGCAGTTTAAAAGACTTAAAGACGTTTGCCGATGCTACAAAGTTCGCGCAGTTCAAAAAATCGGCGGATACGCTGCCGCCTCCCAAGATTAATTCGATGTACACGCTGATAACCGAATCGCAGGAAACCCAGATTAAGGGTATGCGTTTGATGGGGCAACGCTTTACGCTGGATGCTTATATTTTCCAGAACCTTATTTGGCGAAGGGTAGGCACTTTGGAAAAACCGCGTGATTTGCCAAAGGGCTTGGATGTGTTCGCCGCTTTCGGTAGCGAGCAAGCGCAGAAGCTTTTGCAGCAAGCAGGCGAAACCAATTTTGCCAATTTCTCTACCCAGTTGGACAAGGTAAAAACGCAAGTTGCCGCTATCAGCAACGATACATGGACTCAGAATCTTTATTGGGGTTGGCTGTATAATCTCAAGCCTTTGGTCGAAAAGCGCGGGACTGGCTATCCAAAATATATGCAAAACGAGTTGTGGCAGCGCAAGCAGCTTGTTACGGGGTTGGCAAGTTGGACGGAATTAAAGCACGATACTATCCTCTACGCAAAGCAAGTTTATGCGGAACGTGGGGGCGGTCCGGAAGATTTACCAACTGGCTTTGTAGAGACTGAACCAGCTTTCTATGCGCGTATGGCGGCGTTGGCACAACTCACCCGCACCGGGCTTGAGCAACGCAACCTGATTGATAAGTCCAATGCGGATGTGTTGCAGCGGTTGGAAAAAACTGCCCTGACTCTCAAGACTATTGCCGAGAAAGAGCTAACCAACCAGAAGCTTACCAATGATGAAGTTATCTTTATCGCGTATTGGGGCGCTACTATTGAGAGTTATACACTGGAAGCCGCCGATGCCGATGCTACCGGACGCAAGTATATTGACAAGCAGGATGCGGCATTAGTAGCCGATGTTGCTACCGGGTTGCAGGAGGTATTGACCGAAGCTACAGGGCGTGTAAATCTTATTTATGTGGTTGTGCCGATAAACGGTAAAGTCATATTGACCAAAGGGGCAGTGTATAGCCAATACGAGTTTACAGTTAAACCTAACGAACGTTTAACTGATGCAGCATGGCAGCAACGCCTAAATGAAGGGAAAGCTCCTGCTCTTGAGGATTGGAAGAAGAGTTATATTGCGCCTGGTGTAGCGATACAACCCGCGCCCTGACAAGAATTTTACTAAAGATTTAACTAAAGCTCCGGTATCTTGAAAAAGCTTTAAAAGGGCTTGACAGAATGCCGGGGCTATTATATACTACACTCGGCTAATCAAACGAGGTTAGTCGGCTAAAAATGTATGCCTTTTTGTATTTTCCAACACCTCTTTAGGCAGGAAGGAAACTACTTTGACCCATTTCGGTAATACAAACAAATATCTTGAATCGCTTTTAGCAATGCGATTGTGGGGTTATATCGAAAAGCCGGTCAAATTGGTTGACTTTACCTGTTTCCGTTCAGCCTATTACATCCGGTAATTAACCCAGAAATTTTAATTTTAACGAGAACTTTAATCTAATAATTGGCTAATTGTGCTTTGTTTCAAGCGCATGCTTTGTGTTGCTTTGCGTCTGAATACCAACGGTATTAGGATTTTGCAGGCAATTTTAAGCAATTTTGGCACAAAGTTTTCAAGTTGAAGATATATAAACGGGGAAGTTAGCACAATTTCCTGAACTAGCCTTAACTGGGAATTTTCACCACTAGCCAACTTAATTTTCTTACTATCCGGGCTAATCTTTTTACCGGTTTATTAGGCTTGCCTTAGCAGAAAGGATGCAAAAAAATGCAGGATCGTAACATGGGGAGAATGGAGAGAAATGAATCCCGCCCATCTTCCGGCTGTTTGATTTCTCTCATACTCGCCTTCATTCTGATGCTTTTTATACTTGATCCTAGCATTGCGGCAACTGTAAGCTATTACGTCTTAACGTTTCTGTATAGGGCAATCGAGTGTAAAAATGGCTGCCCCGGTATTTAAGCTCAACCGGGTGTGCCAACTTAACCCCTCTTCGTAGGGGAATCGGAGGAAGCCGAAAAGCAAATGAAGCGAGACGGGCAGAAGGCGAAGTACCAACGCGCTGAAGCAGCTTTGCAACACGCCGAGAGAGAACGGCTGGGCAAAGCTGCGGGAGTTGGGAATAGACTCTGAAAAGCTGTAACATAGTTTATGCTTTGCACTAGGTCTTTTTGGGTTGCTCTCTTATCCCTGTTCCACTTCTGCCCGGCTATATGATTTTCGAGCCTCTTTGCTTGGGACAGGCACAAATTGGTGTATTATAAAGCCAATTATCACTACTGCCAGCAGCGTGCCAACCGCAAGTTGGTATCCAAGATTACCTACTTTTGGATCATTAGGATTGAATAGAAGTAAGGTGCTGCCCCATAACGCCGGACCAAGCACCGCTGCAAATTTTCCGGTAAGGTTGTAAAGACCCATAAATTCGCCCAATCTCTCCGGAGGTGTTAGCTCTATCATCAGGGTACGCGCCGAAACCCATGTGCTACCTAGCGCAATCCCCGCCAAGGGTCCGCCAATCCAGAAGAAAAAATCTCGCGGTGGTGTAGCTATTGCGATGATTAAAACTACTACCCAGATTGACAACGATATATTCAAGGCTTGTTTGGAGCCGATTTTATCCGACAGAAAGCCAAATATTATTGAGCCTACCACCGCAAAAATAGTGGCAAAAGCCAGAAAGCCGTTTCGCTGGCTAGGGCTGAACCCAATCACCTCGGTTGAATAAATACCCATTGCAGTAATAACCGTATTGAGCGCATCGGAATAAAAGAAATTGGCAACTAGAAATACAAATAGTCCCGGATAAAGCATAGATTGCTTTAAGGTTCGCAGCGTTTGCGTAATGGTAGAAGTAAAAGTTAGTTTTGTTGCTTTATGCTCAACCTTATAATGCTTTTCGCGTACAAAGATAAAGCAGGGGATAGAGAATAACAGATAGAGAACTGCCGCTATAAAAAATGAATAGGAGTTTTTGGGATTGTCGCCGGACAACGCGCCAGTGCCGTAAAGCATATCTCCCAGATAACCCACGCCTAGAAAGCCGATAATCCCGCCAAAATATCCCAAGCCTACGCCCAAACCCGATACTTTACCCCAATTACTGATAGAGCTAACCGATGGTAAAAGCGAGTCGTAAAACATCAGAGCGGATTGATAGCCCACGTTGGCGATAATGAAAAAGAGTATGCCTGAACCAAGTGACACCGCCACACCAGCCCCTAATGCGGGCGCTACGCCCATAAGAAAAAGAGCGCCGATACTTAAAATAGTCGCGCCCCCCAACCATTTCATGCGATTGCCGCCTCGATCTGAAAGTGCGCCCAATAATGGGCTAAAGATGCCGACAATCAACATTGAGATAGACATTGGCAAGGCATACCAAATATCTTCTATTTTTAGCTCATTTTTTACCCAAGCAGGAAAATAAATGCTGATAATTGACGCGCTGTAGATTGTATTTGCAAGGTCATAAGTTGCCCATGACCACGTAGCTAGAACATTAGGTTTTTTTTCAATAGCTCGTTTCGTGGCAAGTTCCGACACTGAGTACGCTCCTATTTTCCTATAATTTTGCGGGATTCAAAAATGATTTCTCCATAATACCAGAGGATTATACCAAGTGGTTTTATTCCTGCCAAAAAGGCGTTGCAAATTTGCAAAACGCGCCTGTATGTTCAAAAGCGAAGTTGTGGAATCGGAATTGAAAAGTTAAAACCCGAATCTATTACCTTGATAGGGTTGGGTCAAAAGCATCACGTAGCGCATCTCCCAACAGGTTTAATGACATAATTGCCAGTGAGAGAGTCAGGCTGGGGAAAAACATCAAAAGTGGTCTAGATTTAATCAATTGCGCCAGTTCACTAATCATACTACCCAAACTTGGGTATGGCGGTTGTACCCCCAAACCCACAAATGATAAACCCGCTTCCGCCAGCATGATACCACCTACACTGGTTGAGGCTGATATAATTATCACGCTGGCACAGTTCGGCAATATGTGATGCCTGACAATCCATCCAAAGCCCGCCCCCGAAACAATACTAGCATGTACATAATCACGCTCACGCAAAGTCAATACCTGCGAACGTACCATTCGAGCGATATTAGGCCAGCCCAGTATCACAAACGCCGCAAAAAGCCAGAACAAATCACGACCGAGCATGCCAACCAACAAAATAGCCAACAACAGACCGGGGAAAGCGTAGGTCAAATCGGCTAGGCGCATTACTCCAGTTTCAACCCAACCCCCCAGATAACCGGAAAGCAAACCCAGAAGTACACCGACAGCGGTTTCCACCAGCATGACTGAAATACCGATTGCTAGGGAAATACGAGCGCCGTACAGTATTCGGGAGAAAATATCACGTCCTAATTGGTCGGTGCCAAACCAATGCAGCGAAGAAGGTGTTTCACGCACATGGGCAAGGTCTTGGAACTTGTAGTCATAGGGTGCAAGTAACGGAGCAAGCAACGCCAATATACCCAGTAAGCCCAAATATGTGATACATACCAGTGCTACTTTGTCGCGTAACAAACGCTTTAGAACGCCGGGACGACCACGCGGACGGGTTTTCTCCTCACGAATTACCGGACACGAACCTGCCATAACATTGGAAGTTGAGGCACTTACGCGGGCTTCTTCATGTACAAAGGTGTCAATTAACGGTTCGTTTTCAAAATCCACCTGATTTAATGTATCCATATTTAATGCGCCCGACTTGCTTTCCGGTGATGAATACGCGGGTCAATCCAAAGATAAGCAATATCAACCAGTAAATTGGCACAAACAAAACTGAAAACCAATAAAAGTACAATCGCTTGCAATAAAGGATAGTCTCGGCTGTAAACCGCTTGCACCGAAAGACGACCCATCCCCGGAATTGAAAAGATATTTTCTACAATAAAGAATCCACCAACCGCAGTTCCCAGAACAGGTCCAACCATAGTTACCACCGGCAGTAGTGAGTTACGGAGGGCGTGACGGGTCATTATTGTTATTTGGCTCAAACCTTTGGCTTTAGCGGTGCGTATATAATCTTGCGAAAGTGCATCCAGAAGGGCAGAACGTGTTTGCCGGGTAAGATAGGCAGCGCCGGGTAAACCTAGTACAATCGTGGGTAGGATAGCTTGCTCCCACGAACCCCATCCCCCTATCGGTAATGCCTTAAGCTGAACCCCTAGCCACCAGATTCCAACATAAGCAATTACAAAAGAAGGGACACTGGTTCCCAAAACCACAAAACCGCGTACCACCCAATCGAGTGTACGACTGCGATAAGCGGCAGCGATTATACCAAGGGGAATACCCAAACCTAGCATAAGGAGCATCGAAAGCGCACCCAGTTGCAAGCTTACCAGCCAACTATCGCCGATAATCTCGATAACCGGAATCCCACCGCGGCTGTAGCTATACCCCAGATTGCCATGTAAAAGCTCGCCGAAGTATATCCAGAGTTGCTCAAGTATAGGCTTGTCAAGCCCGTAGTGGATAAGAATACTATCTACCACAGTCTGGCTGGCTCCGTTTTCCAACATCGCGCTCACAGGGTCGCCCGGCGCAATCCGCCCCAGCACAAAAGTAATAATCACTGCTACTAAAGCTAGAGGGAGTGCGCCAATCGCTCGCCGTAAAATCATTCGCATCTGTTTAAGCCTGATGTGAAAAGGCGGCAAACCTATTAAAAGACTTGCCGCAATTAAATTACTTTACTTCGACCTGATCGTAGGGCAAAATACCTATTGGGCTAAACTGATAGCCGCTAACATAGGGCTTGGCTACCAACCGGGTATAAATCTGGCAGATTGGCACAAACACCGCATCGTTAACCGCCACTTGTTCAGCCTGAGCATATAGCTCATACCGTTTGGTGGCATTCAATTCTGCATCGGCTGCTTCAACCAGTTTGTCGAATGTAGCGCTCTCATAACCAAAGATGTTAGAAGATGATTTTGAATGTAGCGGGATGGTCAGCAGACTTTGCGGATCAAGGTAATCCGCTACCACCCGGTCATAGAAAGAGGCTAGGCTAGTCTTCTTTCGTTCTTCGGCAACAAACTTGCTGCGCTCCATTACCTCCAATTTAACTTTCATACCTAGATTTGTATTAATCTGGCTCTGGAAAAACTCCATATAAGCCGAACTACTACCCGTACCAGCCTGTACAATTGAGAACTCCGGCAAGTTTTGACCACCGGGGAAACCAGCATCTGCCAGCAATTGCTTGGCTTTTGTCGGGTTATATTCCAGCGCCTTTACGGTTGTCGGGTAACCCGGTATTGTGCCGGGTGGGATAATACTATCCGGTAATTTGCAACTGGTAAAAACCTTGTCAATCAAGGTCTTGCGATCAATGGACATTGCTACCGCTTGTCGTACTCGGACATCCTGAAACGGTGGATAAGCCTTCGGGTTGAGTATCAACGGATATGCAGTATAGGTCAATTCTTTGGGTTGAATCAGGAACTTAGAAAGTTCTGGGTCTTCCTTGATTTGATCAAAAATCGTATCGCCTACGCTCCACACAATATCCACATCGCCTTTGGCAAACATCGCTAAACGGGCTTGAGCATCAGTGACATAGAGCATTTCGACATCAGTTTTAGGCTTTCCAAAAACGTAATTAGGATTAGCCGACAGATAGATGCTTTGGCTTTTCTTCCATTCTTTCAGAATGAAAGGACCAATTGAGGCGGTATGTTTTTCCCACCAGCGTTCGTTCTTTTCGACTTCAGTACGATCAATAATTGAAGCAATCGGTAACGCCAGCTTGGAAAGGAAATAGGGTGCAACCTTGTTCAGGGTAATCTGAACATTGCTGTCATCCAACGCCTTAAGACCGCTAATCTCGGTAGCTTTAGCAGTATAATAGTCCTCTGCTCCGGCAATATCAGTTAGATTTACCGCAGCGGCAGCTTTGAGTTTGGGGTCAAGACTGCGGGTAAGACTCCAGACTACATCTGAGGCTTTCACCGGGTTTCCATTCTGAAATTTCAAGTCTTTACGTAGGGTAAAGGTGTAAACCTTCCCATCAGTTGAAATCTGCCATTTCTCAGCAGCCAGCGCCAGAATTTCGCCTTTGGAATTATTTGTCACCAAGCCGCCAAAAATATTTACCATAATCTGACGGGTAGTGCCGGAACCGACCGGGTCTAAACTTGCCGGATTCGCATACATGTTTGCTTCCCGCAATAAACCGGGGTGGTCGCTTTTCGCAGAAGTAGCAGCAGCCGTAGTAGCAGCAGCAGCAGAAGTAGCAGCAGCCGTAGTAGCGGCGGCAGTTGTAGTAGCAGCAGTATTCACAACCGCGGGTCCTACCGTCTGGTTTGGCGCAAGGGTGGCAGCGGTAGTGGCAGCGGCGGTAGTAGTAGCGGGAACAGGCGTAGCAGTGTTATCCCCGCAAGCCGATAAAAGTAACCCTGCTAACAGAAATATTGTTGCGCCTAGCCTTAGATGGCGCGATTTCTTAGCGAAAACATTTTTACTCCTCAACTTAATCTCCTCCTTCATGGATCGTTTCAATCTAATTTGGAATCTATAGCAACTGGAATCGATTGAGCGGAGCAAATCCTTACATATTACATAAAGGATTCATTAAATATTAATTAAGTAGTTTAGATTAAATACTACGTTTTACTGTATGATAAGCTACAAACACTAAAATCCAGCTATTATTATGGATTTAGGGAGTGCCTATTTTGGGGGGGGTGAATCCCAAGAGGAATACTCTACTAACTTTAAAGCGCAAGAGCTTTTATATGTAATAACTCTGCATTTTTGGGATCTGCCTAAAACAAGCGTAGAGGTAGGCGAAAGCTTGTGTAGCTATCCAAAGCTATTGGGCAAAGCAAGAAGGACGCTTGTACAAGTAGCGCCCTTCTTTGTAAAAAGTTACTAAAATCCCATCGAGCGTCCGATTATTTCCTTCATAATTTCATTAGTTCCGGCGTAAATGCTCTGCACCCGCGCATCCAAGTACAAGCGCGTAATCGGATATTCCAGCATATAACCATAACCACCGTGAAGTTGTACGCATTGGTCGGCTACTCGCTTTTGCAAATCGCTTGCCCACCATTTCGCCATTGCCGCCGTTTCGGGAGTCAGGCTACCGGAGTTCAGTTCAGTAATACAGCGATCAACGAAAACACGCCCAATTTCGATTTCTGTTTTCATCTCCGCCAATTTAAAGCGTGAATTTTGAAAATTGCCGATGGGCTGCCCAAAAGCGGTGCGTTCCTTGCAATACTCGACTGTTATTTCCAAAGCTTTCTCACTGGCTGCCATCGCGGAAACTGCCACACTCAGGCGTTCCTGCGCCAACATTTGCATCAGATAATAGAACCCTTTGCCCTCATCTCCGAGCAAATTGGCAACCGGCACTTTCACATCCTCAAAGATTAGCTCGGCGGTATCTTGCGCTTTCAAGCCCATCTTTTCCAGTTTGCGCCCACGAGAGAAGCCTTCCATCCCGCGCTCCACCACCAGCAAACTGATACCTTTGTGGCGTTCTTTGGGGTCTGTCTTTGCTGCCACTACTACCAAATCACTCATAATTCCATTGGTAATAAAGGTCTTTTGCCCGTTGAGTAGATAATAGTCACCTTGCCGAATAGCAGCACTGCGAATTGCGCTTAAATCACTCCCGGTATTAGGTTCGGTCATAGCAATAGCAGTGATATACTCCCCAGTGCATATTTTAGGAAGCCAGCGGTGTTTTTGTTCTGGAGTAGTATATTTCAGGAAATAGGGCAATACAACGTCATTATGTAAAGTAAAGCCAGCACCTGCGCTCAATACTCCACCGTAAATGGTTTCTTCGCTAAGAATGGCGTTATAGCAGAAATCGTGAAGTCCGACTCCACCGTATTCTTCCGGTACTTCCATGCCAAGAAATCCTTGCTGACCAGCTTTCAACCATAGCTCCCTTGAAACAATGCCGTCTTTCTCCCATTGCTCAAAATTGGGAACCATTTCTTTCTCGACAAAACGTCGGACAGAGGCTCGAAACATCTCATGTTCCGCATTGAACAGGTCTCGCTTCATTTTATATCTCCTATGATAAAGCGGTAAGCGGCTTGATAAACGTTTGTACAACCAATTAAAGAGGAGAAGCGCAAATTTGCCTCTCCTAGACCTACTTTTAATGAAGGCGTAGAAAATCAAGAAGTTTGGTACTAAATTCTTCGGATTTCTCTATATGTGGGCTATGCCCGCAATCTGCCAGCACAATTTCCTCATAGCTACCACCGTTAGCCTTGTAAGTATCTAGCATACTACGAAGTTGTGAAACCATTGGCTGAGGAGGGTAAACCTCCATACCGGGCCATCCCGGAACTGCACCCAACATTCCTAAAGTGCCAAAATCAAACAAAGAATTATCGGCAACAATCTGGTCACTATCTCCCCGTATCCATAAGATACCGGGTTTGACGCTTATATTGGTAAAACTAGACTGGTTCATATATTTGGGGGAAAGGGCATTATTCACCCCAAGCATACCGGGCGCAACAGTAGGCCAATTCTCGGAATTAGTTAGGTCACCGGGATAATTGCCATCCGACACATAGGTGGAAAGCATAGCAGTGACATATTTTTCTTCTATATCCGATGCAACTTTAAAAGGGGGCTTGAAATAAAAGGCATTCATAACGTTGCGGGGTGAATTGGGCGCAGCATCGCCTCTATCCTGATTCTTAAGGCGTGTTACAAAATCAGGGTTGGCAGTGCCACCCCCCGAACCGGCGAAATCGGCAAAATGAGGTTTACCGTCAAGCCCCTGACAACCGCCAAACCCAAAAGGTGAGCTTGCAGCTTCCAATATTAAAGAACGCAAGGTATCTGAATGGTCTATGGCGTATTCCATCACTACGTTGCCACCTAATGACCAACCAAGCAAATGGAAAGGAGGAAGGTTAAGAGCGGTGACAAAGCTATACACATCGTCCGCGTAATCTTTCATACCTCTAGTAGCATCCACCGGCAAAGTCTGGGTCTTACCGTAACCCCGCAAATCGGGGGCATAAACATGATACTCCCCGGTATTTGCCAGAGCGAGCATCAAATGCTCAAAAAACAGGTTGCATGAAACATTTCCATGAATCAGAACAACCGGTGTTTTATTAGCCTTGCCAGCCTCAAGATAGGCAACTTCGAGTCTATCGGTGCTAATACATTGATAATTAATACCCGGTAAAAAATTAATCTCACTCATAATTTCATCCGTTTTCTTGTATGTTTTTTTGAGAATACTATAAAGTACAATGGGAGAAACAGGAGTTGGAATAGCAGTTTCCCGAAGCAGAAATGTAACATTGGAAAATGGAATTGTCAATAAAGACAAGGGGTGTATCAGGGCTGTTGCAAGAAAGGAATTGTCCCCTATAAAACCTTTTTTATAGGGGGTTTGACAAAGAAATAGGTTCGAATTGGTAGGGGCGTATCGCGATGCGCCCTCGTTTGGTGGTGTTTTTTGTGGGTGATGTGGCAATAAAAGGAGGGCGGTTCGCCTGTGCCCCGTAGTGGGTACGAACCGCCCCTACAAAAACGATTTTCTGGTGGTTTGGGGAGCCGTTGAATATATAAATACTGACTATGCAACAGCCCTAAGGGGTGTATGCCCCTTGCCTGAAATCCAAGAATCTTGAGAAAATAACTAAAGCGTTTGCAACTTACCTATGATGGCATCTGCTGCTTCTTGCGTGCCTACAGCGTCATGGGCATTGCGATCGTGCTTCATATCAATTGTTACTTTATTGCCTTCTTCGATTACTGCCGCGATAGCTTTTTCCAATCTTTTGGCAGCGTCAAACTCTCTAAGATGGCGCAACATCATCAAACCGGAAAGAATCATTGCCAGAGGGTTGGCTATGTTTTGACCTGCTATCTGAGGTGCGCTACCGTGAGTAGCTTCAAAAACGGCAAATTCATCGCCAATATTACCACCGGGAGCCATACCCGGGCCGCCAATCAAACCTGCCCCCAAATCCGATAAAATATCACCGTATAGGTTAGGCAGCACCAGCACATCGTAATCCTCTGGGTATTGCACCAAATGCATAGTAATTGCATCTACAATCACTTCTGAGAATTCAATGTCGGGATACTCTTTTGAAATTTCACGGGCAGTATCCAGAAACAAGCCATCGGTGAACTTCATGATATTGGCTTTATGCACCACCGTGACCTTGCGGCGGTTGTTGTCGCGGGCGTATTCAAAAGCGTACTTAACAATACGCCGAGTGCCATACGCGCTTGCAGTTTTTATGCTGAGCGCCATATCGTCTCTGAGTTTGCTTCCAAAATCCTTTTTCATCTCGGTAATCAACCTTTTTGTTTCAGGCTGATTTTCCCTATATTCTACTCCAGCGTAGAGATCCTCCATATTTTCGCGCACAAACACGAGGTCAACAGAATCATAACGGCTGTTTACACCCTTATAAAACTTGCAAGGGCGAACGCAGGAGTATAAATCAAGGCTTTGGCGCAAAGCTACATTTATACTTCTGAAACCTTTACCGATTGGCGTAGTTATTGGTCCTTTTATAGCTACTTTGTTTCTACGAACCGACTCAAGAGTTCCTTCCGGCAATAAACTACCACTACGCTCTAGTTCCTCGCCCCCAGCATTTTTTACTTCCCAGTTAAATTCCAGCCCGGTAGCATCCAGCACTCTGCGAGTTGCTTCGGTAACCTCTGGACCAATACCATCTCCGGGTATTAGGGTTACGTTATAGCTCAATTTCTGCTCCTTTATGTGTGATTATCAGTAATTTACTGACCTAAAATCCCCCCAAATTTCATAGTTACTTGCTACATCAACTGATTTAACGCTGGTCAATTGAAACAAAAACAAGATCTATTTGACCCTTATATTCGGCTGCCGGACGGATAAGTCGGTTGTTAACCATCTGCTCCAGCACATGTGCAGACCATCCGGCTGAGCGTCCTACCGCAAAAGTAGGGGTAAATAAATCACCCGGTAAGTTCAAAGAATCTAAAAGAACTGCCGAATAGAATTCTACATTGGTATAAAGGTTATGACCGGGTTTATATTCTTCCAGCAGTAAAAGCGCTGTTTCCTCCACATGATGAGCCAGTTCATATACTTCAGGGTTAGCAAGTTTTGCAAGTTCTTGCAATGGTAAAGAACGCGGGTCTTCGGTTTTGTATATGCGATGACCAAAGCCCATAAGGCGGACATTATGCGAAAGTGCATCTCGTAGCCAAGCTTCGGCATTATCTGGCGAACCGATTGCCAGTAGCATATCCTTAACTTTTGAGGGCGCACCTCCATGCAAGGGTCCCTTTAACGCCCCGATTGCTGCTACCAGAGCCGAACCCATATCCGACTCTGTGCTGGAAACTACTCGCGCAGCAAAAGTAGAAGCGTTCATCCCATGATCCGACAATAGCACTAAATAAGCGTTCATTGCCTTTACATGATTTGCAGAAGGGATATTTCCGGTTAATAGGTAAAGATAATTTGCAGCATGGCTGAGTTCAGGAATCGATTCGAGTGGTTCAAGTCCTTGCCGCAAACGGTGAAATGCCGCCAAGAAAACGGGCATTCTACTAACCAGCGCAAAAGCTTGATCCAGACTTGGCGCACCTTCAATTGAGGAAGCCGACCAAGCAGATACAGCAGTGCGTAACGCATCCATTGGTTGAGTGGTTGCAGGTAAGCCCCGCAGGGTTGTCAATACCGATGCTGGTAAAGTTCGTTCGGCAGCCAACTTTTCCTGAAGCTCCTCCAATTCTGTAGGATTTGGCAAACGACCATACCAAAGTAAATAAACCACTTCTTCATATATGGCATTACGTGCAAGGTCTTGAACGTCATAACCTCGATAAATCAGTCGTCCTGCTGTTCCATCAACTTTGCTTAGTGTGGTAGTAGCCGCAACAATTCCTTCCAGACCAGCTTTAAATCCTTTACTTTCGGCACTTTTTACTACTGCGGAATTATCATTCAAAACAATTGCAGTCTCTGACATAGTTACCCCCTCCTGAAAAATGAACTGATGACCCAATTCGTTGCTCTTAGAACGGCAATTTCCTATATAAGAGCAATAAACAATGAACTGCATACAGAACCTTCCTAAGAGGAAATGTTCCGAATTAGCGCGGTTCAAATAGTTGCAAAATATAAAATATTTACTTACATATGGAATAGGCTCTTATCGATGAGCAAAGTAGTATGGTCGATCTTGAAAAGCATCGGCTATGAACTAAACCCTGAGCAGCCAGGAAACTCTTGCTTCGTTGCAAAATGAGGAATGACAAAATTATCTATATATTATATTTTAGTAATGTCATTAGCAAATAGCACATTGGGTTTATCTATTATATCTATAGTTCATACTTTTGGCGAGTCGATTCTAATTAATTTCTAGTTGAAGATTGCGAAAGCCCGCAACAGGCTTTCTAGCTTTTTTCCTGTTCACTTTCAGAATGCTTTTTCTTTCGCAACACCGATGGGTCATACAAACCGAGTATCGGAATCCAGAACCACCAAGGGTTAGGCAGGGTCTGGAAGATTTCAGGTGTATATTTACGGGCATGCTTGATAAAGCGGTGAGGCCAATATAATGGAAGCAATTTCCAAAATGGCTCAGGCGCACGCTTCAGTGAAGAAATTAAACCCTTAAAATCATTCCCCCTGTCATATTTTTTTCTATCCTCTTCGAGCTGCTTCTGTACAATTGCTCGGAATCTTTCGGTAGCAGTATCCCAATCCATTCCTTCATCAATTAGTTCGGAAGGTTCGATTGGTTTGCCGAAATGTATTGTAACGGGAGCAGGCAACACCCCATAATACATAAAAGGGAAAACCAAAAGAAAGAAAATTATAGGGCTTAAATGCAGGTAGGGTAATTTAAGCAAGCGAGCAATTATATCAAACAAACGATTCCTATTTGCGTATGGGTGAAAATATTCAGAGCCAACAATAGTTACCGGTATAATATAAGCATTATGTTTGGTAGCAAGGCGCAACATAGGCGTTTTAAACGGCATGAGCTTGTAGCGATCCTTGAAATCACGCGCTATGCCCGGTACGCCCTCTGGAAAAATAATTACGTGTTTGCCTTGTTTTAACAGATTTACAAAGTTTCGAGCAGTTGCATCTACACAGCCTACTCTATACCACCATTTAACTATGCGGAAAAGAAAATTCCTTTTTAACAGAGTAACCTGACGGTCAACCAGAGCGCGAGGTTTTTCCTCCACAGGAAACCCCAATTGCTCGTGCCAGTACATACTCACGGCGTAATCAAGCAAAATACCATCCCAAGGAAAAGAACGTCCCGCATGATTAGCTGCAAATATTATCGAACGTCCTTGATTGGGATCGGGTAAATCTTCTAACCCAACTTGCTGAAGTCTGAAGTAATATTTAGCAAGCGGATCCAGCACTTCGCGTGCCAAATCAATGGCATAGGCGGGGTGAAACCAACTTTGGTTTGATTTTTTGCTCAAGTTATTATTTTCCCTAGGTGCAATCTCACTTAACAGGTTTTAGCTTCTTTCATTGTTATAAGGTTATAAGCGTTTTCGCCTGAAGTAAATCTGAGAACTGCCATATACAGTCAGATTTATTTTGACTGTATCGTTTGATAGACACACTCTTTGCACTACCCATAACTGATCCAATTGGATGAAACAAAACCGTAAAGAGATTATGTTTTTTCGACCCTATAATTACAGACCATTATAAGGTACTATTTTACTCTAAATCAGCCAAGATTTCTGTAACTGCAAAATGTGATAATGTGACTGAATCAAGCTTTTTGACAATTGAGTTTAACCAGTTCGTAAATCTTCCTTATCCTAAGCTAAATCTGATTGGATGGTGTAAAATCTCGTCAAAATTATTTCCCCAATACGATTTCACTTTGAAAGGATAGCTATATGGGTGATAGATTAGAAGGGAAAGTAGCCTTGATAACGGGCGCAGGTAACGGAATCGGGCGTATTACTGCGCGGTTATTTGCTTCTGAAGGTGCAAGCGTAGTAATTTCAGACCGGCTTGATGCAGATTTAAGAGAAACCGAGCGATTAATAGCAAGCGATGGTGGTAGTGTAACTGCGATTGTGTGTGATGTTACCAATGCGGCACAGGTGCAAGCCAGCGTTAATCTGGCGTTGGAAACATACGGTAAATTGAATATACTGGTTAACAATGCTGGAATCGGGCGAAACCCTGCCCGAATCACCGAACTGAGCGAAGAAGATTGGGATATTACCCTCAACGTAAACCTCAAAGGGGTTTTTCTTGGCATGAAATATGCCATCCCGGCGATGAAACAGGAGGGTGGTAGTATTATAAATCTTGCCAGTGTCGCAGGTATTGTGGGAACACCAAAGCTTTCCGCTTACGGCGCAAGCAAAGCAGGAGTAATTCAGCTATCAAAAACCGCTGCACTAGAATGTGCGCGTTATGGCATTAGAGTAAATGCGGTTTGCCCGTCTTGGACTAAAACCAATATGGTGGATTTATTTACAAATTCAACCCCAAATCCACAGGCTACCGAGCAGGGCATGGCAAACGCTATTCCTTTAGGCAGGCTTGGACATCCTGAAGAAATAGCTAACGCAATTTTGTTCCTTGCCAGTGAGGAAAGCAGTTTTATAACCGGCGCAACCTTACCGGTTGATGGTGGTCTTACTGCAATGTAAATAAAAAGGCGCGGGGGTTCGCCCCGCACCTGTAAAAACACCTCTATTATGCGTCGACCAGCATACCTTGGTCATCACGTGGAAGATTCCACTGCTCAGGTGAGCGCCACAAACCTGAAAGCACCAATTCCCTAATATAGTGCATTTCTTTGGGAAGGCGATCGTACATCTTGTCGAGCAATTCCTCGTGTGAGAGCAATTCCGCTTTCCAGTTATCGCGGTCAATGGACATCACCTTCTCAAACATTTCAGGGGTAAAGCTATCCAATCCACGCCAATCAAGGTCTTGGTAACGTGGAACCCAACCTAATGGGCTTTCGATACTGGCAGCTTGCCCATGTGAGCGTTCCACAATCCATTTCAAGATACGCATATTATCGCCAAAACCGGGCCATACGAAGTTGCCATTATCATCTTTTCTGAACCAGTTCACGTTAAAAATACGTGGCGGGTTCGGAATGGAACGCCCAAATTGCAACCAATGGTTGATGTAATCTCCCATGTGGTAGCCACAGAAAGGCAACATGGCAAAGGGGTCGCGCCTGACCTCACCGATTTTTCCGGCGGCTGCGGCAGTAGTTTCCGAACCCATAGTAGCGGCAGAATAAACACCAAATGCCCAGTTGAAGGATTGATAAACCAACGGCACTGTTGTACTACGTCTTCCGCCAAATATGAAGGCAGAAATCGGCACACCTTTAGGGTTTTCATACTCTGGGTCAATTGAGGGTACTTGGCTGATAGGAGCGGTGAAGCGTGCATTTGGATGCGCTGCCTTCCGTCCACAACCGGGTGTCCATTCCTGACCTTGCCAGTCAATTGCAATAGCGGGGGGCGTATCGGACATACCTTCCCACCATACATCACCATCAGGGGTTAAAGCTACGTTGGTATAGATGGTGTTTTTGCTGACTGCATCCATCGCGTTTGGATTGGATTTATAGGATGTACCCGGAGCTACCCCAAACATACCAGCTTCAGGATTAATGGCATGCAATATGCCGTTAGCATCCGGTTTGACCCAAGCAATATCATCGCCAATAGTAGATACTTTCCAACCATCCAGTGTAGTAGGTGGTATTAACATAGCGAAGTTAGTTTTACCACAGGCACTTGGGAAAGCTGCTCCTACGTAGGTTTTTTCACCGGTGGGAGATTCTACACCGAGTATGAGCATATGCTCTGCCAACCAACCCTCATCACGGGCAAGCACCGAAGCAATACGAAGAGCAAAGCATTTCTTTGCCAACAAAGCATTTCCACCGTAACCGCTACCATAAGACCAAATTGCGCGTTCTTCTGGGAAATGAACAATGTATTTGTTATCTTTATTGCAGGGCCATGTTGAATCTTGCTGACCGGGTAACAAAGGCGCACCAACGGAGTGGAGGCATGGTACAAAATCGCCATCACCTAATATATCCACCACTTTGCGACCCATTCGGGTCATAATTTTCATATTGACCGCTACATAAGGAGAGTCGGACAATTCCACACCAATGTGGGCAATAGGAGAGCCAAGCGGACCCATGCTAAAGGGGATTACATACATTGTGCGACCCCGCATACTACCGTCAAATAGCTTAGTTAGGGTCGCTTTCATTTCTTTGGGCTGCATCCAATTGTTAGTTGGACCCGCATCATTGCGATTGTTGGTACAAATGTAGGTACGATCTTCGACTCTCGCAACATCGCTAGGGTCTGACCGAGAAAGAAAACTGTTAGGTCGTTTCTCCTGATTGAGTCGGATAAACATACCAGATTCAACCATTTCATTACAAAGCCCGTCATATTCTTCCTGCGAGCCGTCGCACCAATGTACGCTGTCCGGCTTGCAAAGTTCAGCCATTGCCTGAACCCACTCACGTAACTTCGTGTTTTTAACGTAATCTGGGAAGCCCATAGTGTCTCCTATTCTAGGCATCAAATTATCCAACTAGCCACAAACGACTAGCTAGTATCATTTATGAGTTTATACTTTTGTCTAAGTTTACGACTTGAGTATGCTTAATGTCAAGGAGACGCAAGCCTAACTCTAGGGAAAATGCGTTTAAGCCAAGCAAAGCCAAAGTAGGAGCAGGATGACCAGAATTAAACTGCAAACGGGAAGAAATCTTATTGTGACCGGCTTATTTAAGGCAGTATTGCTTAAAGCAGCCATTACATGAGGGGCTGACCCTTTGTGAATGAGACTGGCATTCTCACCAAAAACTGTATCCTTGACCCAGTGCAACTTGTTCTAAATTCCCCAATTTCCCTGCTTGAATCCTAATGCCAAATTATGATTGTGCCAAATTTCACACTTGCGCCATTAGAATTACTATGTTATACTTCCCACTGTCTTAGCTCAGTTAATTTGCTCGCAAACAGCTACAATTTATAATAGCCATAATGAAACAAGCTTTATTTGTAGTTGTAAGGGTTAACTGTTGTGGGTAGATTTCTAAAAACAAACAGTAGCACACGTTTTCAAGTAAATATTCTGATTAATGAAGGCTCTAAAGGGTTTCTGTAAGTATTTATGAGTAACAGAAACGATGGCACTGGCAGCAATGAAGAAAAAAGCGCTATGGCTTTTGCCTTGAGCCTCGGATTTGGGATAGCGGTACCACTAGCCCTGTTTATTGTGTCTGGGGTATGGCTGGATGGATTACTTAATACAACCCCTTTATTTGTATTGATTGGCATCTTTCTTGGGTTGTTTAGTGCAGGTTACTTTTTTTGGCGGCTAATCGTAGCAAGCGAGCCTGGAAACAAGCGTAACTAACATTCTAAATGCCAATTTAACGCTCCTAGCTTGGGATGAGGTAATTAACCGGAAAATGGAAGAATTTAAACTGGTAGTTAGCCTGAAGCCGGAACCGATTATGTGTATCGGTGGGAAAATGGATGCTCCGGCAGTTTGCTCCAAAGACACTTTCTTTATTGTAACCAATTCCACAATAGCTACCGTACTTTTCATGCTCATCACCTTTTTTCTGCTATGGTCAGGCGCACGTAAAGCCAAGCTTATACCCGGTCGATGGCAGTCTGTAGTTGAAATATTGGTGGAGAGCTTGCACAATATGGTGGTTGAATCTACCAGCAAACGTGTAGCAAAGGTTATCTTTCCTCTAGTGGCAACCTATTTCACTTGGATTTTGTTTGCTAACTGGCTTTCCCTGATACCTGGGGTAGGCTCAATCGGTTTTGTACGTGATGTGACTGAGGATGGCAAAGTTCTAAAAGAAATGGTTCCATTATTGCGCGGACCAAATGCTGACCTCAATATGACTTTCGCAATGGCGCTGTTAGCAGTAATAATCGTGCAGATAGCAGCAATTGTATCGCATGGGGTCAAAGGTTGGTTAAAAGAGTTCATTCCTGAACCTCATTGGATGGACCCTCTTTTAACTCCACTTGAAATAATTGGTCAGTTTACTCGTATTCTTTCGCTGGCTTTTCGTCTCTTCGGCAATGTATTTGCCGGGGAAGTGTTGCTGGCGGTTATGCTGAAAATCGCTGCACCCAGTTTGATAGTTTTTCTGGGGCTTGAAATATTTGTGGGCTTTATCCAGGCACTGGTCTTTGCGATACTTACCCTGACTTATCTCTCGCTGGTAACAGCAGGAGGTCATGAGGAAAGTCATCACGACAAAGAGCATGAGGAACATGCAAAAGCTGCATAACTAAACTTGGTTTGTATCTAAATCTGTAAAAAGTAGTAACTAGTTCACAACACAGAGAATATTTAAGGAGGTCAAACAGAATGAAGGAACTTGCTGCAGGTATCGCGATGGGCGCTGGTGCAATCGGCCCAGGTATCGGTATTGGTATCGCGGTCTCTGGTGCAATGCAGGCCATCGGTCGAAATCCTGAAGCAGCAGGCATCATCCGAATCAACATGATCATCGGTGTTGCCTTCGCTGAAGCGGTCGCGATTTACGCCCTGCTCATCGCTCTGCTGCTCATCTTCGTTGCCCAAAGAGGCATCTAAAATTCGGCAATCAGTGTCAGTTGTCGGTGTTATGAATCGGTATCGACAACCGACAACTGATTTCTGTTTGCTAAATAATAAGATGAGGGAAAATAAACCATGCACTTTGTTAACATTAACAGATTATTTTCTATAATTGCTTCTGAGCAAGCTACAGATGAAGGTATTGGCGCATTAGGTATTAACCTCTGGAACTTTATATTCCAGCTTGTAGCCTTCCTTTTGATGCTCTTCCTATTGTGGCGTTTTGTATATCGCCCGATTTTGAAAACCCTCGATGAACGTAAGTTGCGGGCGGCGGAAATCGTGGAAAGCAGCGATCGGATTAAACGAGAAGTAGCTGAAACCGAAGCTCGACAGAAGCAATTATTTGAAGAGGCTCGTCGTCAGGCTCAAGAAATTATTGCACAGGCGCAAGCTGTAGCTGATAAGAAACGGGCAGAAGCCGAAGGTGAAGCTCGTATTGCAGCTGAAGCTATAATTACTAAAGCAAGAGTCGAGATTGCCTCTGAACGTGACCTAGCTATCGCTCAGTTGCGTCGTGAGTTTAGTGACTTGGCAATTGCTGCTGCCGGTAAGGTAATCGGCGAAGAACTAAATACACGTAAAGAATTGCACAGCAAGGTTATTAACGACGTGCTATCCAGCTACGGTACTAGGAATTAAGGAGTCACGATGCCATCAGGAAGCGCCGGAAGACGTTACGCCCAGGCAGTTTTTGAACTGGCTCGCTCCACCAACACGCTTGATGAGTGGGCAGCTGACCTTGTTGTTATCAAGCAAGTGTTTGAAGACCAGACTATAGCGGCACGTCTTGAAAACCCGAAGATTACCAAAGATAAAAAACTTGCGCTTGCCAGTTCAATTCTCAAGGATCAGATAAGCTTGTCCGCCTTCAATCTGGCAACTTTATTGGTGGAGCGTGAACGGCAAACTTTTGCAGGTACGATTGCCGAATTGTATCAAGCCTTGCTTGACGATTTGCGTGGTATCGTAGTTGCAGAAGTGACTACAGCCGTCCCGATTGATAGTGAGCAGGAAGAGCGAATCCGCCAGCAGCTTATCAAAATTAGTGGCAAGCAAATTACAATGAACAAAAAGGTTGACCCCACCATAATAGGCGGTGTGGTAGCGCGTTTTGGCGATATGCTCATTGATGGTAGCATAAAAAACCGCCTACAGGCGCTGAGGAAAGCTTTAGCCTGATTAAGCTAGTCGCGGGTTCGCGCCCGGAACTAAAATATGAACGCCCCTCAGGAGGATTATAAAGAATGGCAGTACGTGCTGACGAAATTAGCGCAATAATTCGCAAACAACTGGAAGGTCTCGATACTACCGCCAAACAAGTAGAAGTCGGTACGGTAGTTGAAGTGGGCGACGGTATTGCCCGCGTGTACGGGTTGTCGGGCGTGAAATCGAGCGAACTAGTTGAATTCCCCGGCAGGGGTTCCGACGGCTCTGATGTGGTGGGTATGGCGCTGAACCTCGAAGAAGATACCGTCGGTGTTATAATTATGGGTCCTTACACCCATATTCAGGAAGGCGATACTGTTCGCACCACCGGCAAAATTATTCAGGTGCCGGTTGGAGCTGCTCTAGTCGGTCGCGTAGTGAACGCGCTAGGACAGCCCATTGATGGAAAAGGCGAAATTGCCACTACTAAAACACGCTATATTGAGCGCGTTGCCCCCGGAGTAATTACTCGTAAATCTGTAGATACGCCCGTTCAAACTGGTATCAAAGTATTGGACGCACTGATTCCGATTGGTCGTGGTCAGCGCGAATTAATCATCGGTGACCGCCAGACCGGTAAAACCGCCATCGCCATTGACACCATCATTAACCAAAAGGGCGGCGACATGGTTTGTATCTATGTTGCTATTGGTCAGAAACAGGCACAAGTAGCGCAGGTGGTCGGTATTCTGGAAAAAGCTGGCGCAATGGAACACACCATTGTGGTGTCGGCTTCTGCTGCTGACCCCTCGCCGTTACGTTATATCGCTCCTTACTCCGGTTGCGCTATGGGCGAGGAGATAATGGAAAGCGGTGTTACCCTGCCGGATGGTCGTGTTATCAAAGATGCTTTGATTATCTATGATGACCTTTCCAAACATGCCAATGCTTATCGCGAAGTGTCGCTGTTGTTGCGTCGCCCTGCTGGTCGTGAAGCGTATCCCGGTGACGTATTCTACCTGCACAGTCGCTTACTAGAACGCGCCGCTCGTTTGAATGAAGATAATGGTGGCGGTAGTTTGACCGCGTTGCCGGTTATTGAAACCCAAGCGAACGACGTGTCGGCTTATATCCCAACCAACGTAATCTCGATTACCGATGGTCAAATCTTCCTTGAAACCGACCTATTTAACTCCGGTATTCGCCCGGCGGTTAACCCCGGTATCTCTGTATCTCGCGTAGGTAGTTCCGCGCAAACCGCTCCTATGAAGCAGGTAGCAGGTGGTATGAAACTGGCATTGGCACAGTTCCGTGACCTTGCCGCTTTTGCACAATTTGCTAGCGACTTGGATAAAGCTACCAAAGCCCAGTTGGAACGCGGTCAGCGTATTACCGAAGGTTTGAAACAGCCTCAGTATCAACCGCTTGCGTTTGAAAAGCAAGTTATTTCCATCTTTGCAGTTAACAATGGTTATCTGGATGATGTACCGCTCGACAAGGTTAAGGCATTTGAGAACGGTTTGCTCAAATTCATTGAAGACGTATATCCGAAATTCGTTTCGGATGTTCACAATAGCCCACGCAAGAAAATGAGCGATGACCAGCTTAAACAGCTTCGTACTATAATTGGTGAGTTCAAACAGGGCTGGCTAGGGTAAATTTGAGGTGACGTGAACCGGAGTTCTAAGAATTATCCGGTTCACGTTTGAAAACAGAGGAAAAAATGCCGAGCGTACGTGTAATTAAAAGACGCATTCGCAGCGTAAGTAATACCGGGCAGATTACCAAAGCGATGGAACTGGTGGCAGCCAGCCGCATGCGCCGTGCCCAGATGAACGTACTCTCCAGCCGCCCTTTTTCAAAGAAGGTGCTGGAGGTAATTGCGGACATTGCAGGTATCAGCGATAAAGACTTTCGAAATATTAGCCCCTTGCTCCAGCAGCGAGAGCTTAAAACCGTTGGTCTAGTGCTGATTACAACCGACAAAGGTTTAGCTGGTAGCCTTAATACCAATGCTCTTCGTCGTGCAACTCGCTTTCTTGCCTCCGAAACGGGGGGTAAGCCTGTTAAAATAATCACAATCGGGCGCAAAGGTCGCGATTTTATGGTCAGAGTAGGTAAAGATATAATAGCAGAGTTCGATAATATAAGAGCGAACCCCGATCTGCTGGATATTTTGCCTATCGCGCGGGTGGTTATTGATGAATTTACCAAAGGTACGGTTGATGTAGTTTATCTTCTGTACACCGATTTTATCAATACCCTGACGGTGCGTCCCAAACTTATAAAATTGCTTCCAATTGAACCTGATATGAGCGTAGAGGAAGCAGGCTTCAAGAAAATAGATTTTATCTTCGAGCCAGACCCGAATGGTGTGTTGCTTTCGCTCCTTCCTCGCTATGTCGAGGTTGAAATATATCAGGCTATCCTTGAAAATATCGCCAGCGAACAGAGCAGCAAAATGGTGGCGATGCGTAATGCAACCGATAAAGCTAAAGAACTGAAGGCTGACCTGACGCTGTTGATGAATAAAACGCGCCAAGCTCAGATTACAGGTGAAATATTGGAAATCGCCAGCGCGGCGGTGGCTCTGGAAAAACAGAAGTAGGCTTTAGGCTTTAGGTTTTAGGATACTTAACGCCGATTATTGATACCTAATGCCTAACACCTTATATCTGTGAAGAGGAAGGAAGTAGGATTATAATGACCGCAACTTATAAAACCGAAGGACATGTAGTGCAGGTGATGGGTCCCGTGGTTGACGTGGAGTTTCCGCCGGATTGCCTACCTGATATTTATAATGCTGTTGAAGTTCCTATCGAAGGACAGCAAGATTCTCTGGTTGTCGAAGTACAGCAACACCTTGGTAACGATTGGGTACGCTGCGTAGCAATGTCCAGTACTGATGGTCTGCGCCGCGGTGACAAAGCCTTCGATACTGGCAAGGCTATTGCAGTCCCGGTAGGTGAAGGTACGCTTGGTCGTATCTTTAACGTGCTTGGTCGCACCGTGGACCTCAAAGGACCTTCGGCTACCACCGAAACCCGCCCAATCCACGCTTCTGCGCCTTCTTTCGCCGACCAATCAACCGAAGCCCAAATGTTTGAAACCGGTATGAAAGTAATCGATTTGATTGCTCCATTTACTCGCGGTGGTAAAATCGGTGTGTTCGGTGGTGCAGGTGTAGGCAAAACCGTAATTATCCAAGAACTGATTAACAACGTTGCCAAAGCGCACGGTGGTTACTCGGTATTTGCCGGTGTGGGCGAAAGAACCCGCGAAGGTAATGACCTCTACCATGAAATGACTGATGCAGGCGTTATGGACAAGACCGTGATGGTCTTTGGACAGATGAACGAACCGCCCGGCGCTCGTTTGCGCGTAGGTTTGACCGGTCTGACTATGGCGGAATACTTCCGCGATAGCAAAGGGGCAGACGTGCTGTTGTTCATTGACAACATCTTCCGCTTTGTACAAGCTGGTTCTGAAGTGTCAGCGTTGTTGGGACGCATGCCTAGTGCAGTAGGGTACCAGCCAACTCTGGCTACTGAAATGGGTCAGTTGCAAGAGCGCATTACTACCACCAAGCGCGGTTCGATTACCTCGGTGCAAGCAGTGTACGTGCCTGCTGACGACTATACCGATCCTGCTCCGGCTACTACTTTCGCCCACTTGGATGCAACTATTTCGCTGGAACGCCGCATTTCTGAGCAGGGTATTTACCCGGCGGTAGATCCGCTCTCTAGCACCAGCCGCATTCTCGACCCGCTGATTGTTGGTCAGGAGCATTACGATGTAGCGCGTGCCGCTCAACGCACATTGCAGAAATATCGCGACTTGCAAGATATTATCGCCATTTTGGGTGTGGACGAATTGAGCGAAGATGATAAGCTCACCGTAACTCGCGCCCGTAAGATTGAACGTTTCTTCAGCCAGCCGATGCACGTGGCAGAACAGTTTACTGGTCGCCCCGGCGTGTTCGTAAAGGTCGGAGAAACAGTGCGTGGTGTCAAGGAAATTCTGGAAGGCAAGTATGATGCCGTACCAGAGCAGGCGTTCTTTATGGCCGGAGCTATCGAGGACGTTCTCAAGAACGCCGAGAATCTCTAATCAGGAGATTTAGGAATGCCACTTAGATTGCAAATTGTCACCGCCGAGCGGGTGGTGTTTGATGAAGATGTTGATTATGTCACTGCCCCCGGTGAGGAAGGTGTGCTGGGTATTTTACCTAAGCATGCCCCTCTATTGAGCGGGTTGCAGGCTGGCGAACTGCGCTATAAACGTGGTGCTGATCAGACTGCACTGGCTATTGGTGGCGGCTTTATTGAAATAATCAATAATAAGGTCATAGTGTTGGCGGATAGTGCTGAGCGTAGCGATGAAATTGATTTATCGCGTGCCGAAGAAGCTCGCAAACGTGCCGAATATCTTCTCCAAGATAGAGGAAAAATTAGCATGGAGGATGCCTTGCGTGCTGAGATTTCCTTACGTAGAGCATTAGTCCGTATCGAAGTTGCAAGGCGGCATGGTGGGCGCGGTGGCGTTCCACGCATGACTATGGAAGAATAAGAAAATTAAGAAGCGCGGGTATAATGCCCGCGTTTTTTTATGTTAGGTTCTTTATCTTATCGGCAACTTCGGTATTTGCCTTTACTCCCATTTCAGAAAATTCTAGCCTTTGGAAGTAACCCTCGGCTGTTCCGACTGGGTTGTTTCAACAATCACCAGATAAATTGGGTTGACGTATTTGCCGATAACAGGATATACTTTTGTTTCGGCAGGTTCAACGGTTTTTTTGCTGTTATGAAACTTGAAAAGTATTTCTAAAGACCGTAGCTCTATATGTTACGGTCAATTTTATTTGTACAAGGGTAAGCAAAATATGCGATTCAGCGTTGCGGCACAGGTTTTTGAAAAATTTCCTGATTATATTGTTGGTGGGGTAATTGCGGCAGGGCTTGATAATAAACGTGTGCAAGAATTATCTTACCGATTCCTTCTCGTAGCTATGCAGGAGGCACGCAGCCATTTTAACGAGGATGCTTCTAATCTTGCCAGTCATCCCTATATTGCGCGGTGGCGAGAAGCTTTTCGGTTAGCGGGCATAAAACCCGGTGATTTCCAATCATCCTCAGAAGCGTTGTTGCGGCGAGTGGTGAAAGGACAGGATTTACCATCGATTAATTCTGCTATCAATATAGCAAATGCGGTTTCGTTACGTTACGCTATACCGATGGGTGGGCATGACATTGACCGTTTGGTGGGTGATTTGGCGGTAAGGCTTTCCCATAGTGATGATGTTTTTTCCCCGCCGGATGGTGATGAAGGGCAGATTGAGAAATTGCCCGCCGGAGAAATCGCATATGTGGATGATGCCGAAGTACGTACCCGCCGTTGGGTTTGGCGGCAGGGTCGTAAAGCCCGCGTTGATGAAAATAGCCAGAACATTTTCTTTCCGATAGATGGCTTTGAAAGTTTGAACGGTGATGAGGTGCGCCATGCTGCCGAAGAATTGGCAAAGCTATTGTCTGAGCATTTGGGGGCGCAATGCCAAACTTTTGTAGTAAATCGGCAGCAGCCATCTTATCTTTGGGAAATTCACACCGAGAGCAGGAGCGATAAAATGAGTAGTCCTACTATTATTAGCGGACTTAAACGAGAACGCGATAAAATAGATGAGTTGCTGACCCGTGGAGTGGCGCAAATTGTAACTCGCGAGGAATTGGAAGCCAAGTTACGCAGCGGCAAACAATTGCGCGTTAAGTTGGGTATTGACCCTACTGGCCCGCTTATTCATATCGGGCGTAGCGTAACGCTGCAAAAATTGCGCCAGTTTCAAGATTTAGGACACCAGATTGTGCTTATAATAGGGCAATTTACCGGACAAATCGGGGATGCCAGTGATAAAACCAGCACCCGCCCCATGCTTACACCCGATCAAGTGGCAGAAAACACTCGCACCTACCGCCAGCAAATTAGCAAGATTCTTGATGAGAGCAAGGTAGAATGGCGCAATAATCTCGATTGGTTTGGCAATATGCCTTTTAAAGAGGGCATCATCCTCATGACCAATTTTACCGTTGCCCAAATGATTGAGCGTGATAATTTCCGCGAACGCTGGGATGCTGGAAAGCCTATTAGCTTGCAAGAAATCGTTTATCCCGTATTACAGGGCTATGATTCGGTAATGATACACTCCGATGTAGAAATTGGCGGCACCGACCAACTGTTTAATATGATGGCGGGACGGCTCTTGCAAGAGCGTTATGGGCAATCACCACAGAGCGTTATGTGCAATGCCATGATAAATGGTACTGATGGTCGCAAAATGAGTACCAGTCAGGGCAATGGGGTTTATATTAGCGAACCGCCCAAAGATATGTACGCAAAAATGCTTCGCACTATAGACGAGCTAATTCTAGAATACTTTGAGGTTCTAACCAGAGTACCGCTAGAAGAGCTTGAAGCGCTGAAGCAGCAACTTGATTCGGGCGCAAATCCTATGCTGCTCAAGAAAAAGCTGGCATACACTCTGACCGAGCAATATCATGGCGCTCAGGCAGCCACAGCAGCGGAACGTGATTTTGAGCAGGTGCATCAACGGCGCGAATTACCTGAAGATATGCCGATTTTTACGCCTGAAGCCGGAGTTACCGAAGTAGTATTGCAAGAACTGTTGGTGAAAAACGGCTTAGCCACCAGCAATAAGGACGCACAGCGTACAGCAAGCGAAGGTGGTATTCGTATAGACGGCGAAAAAGTGACCGATGCTAAAGCGCGTATTCTCCTTTGTGATGGTATGGTAATTCAGCGAGGTAACCGCCAGTTTTTGAAAATCAAGTTATAATGGAATAAATCGCAGTAATTTTCCCATCCGGCAATGGCACGATAGAATTGGGATTGAGTGCCATGCGCTTTGATTTCTGTTATGTAATGCAAGATACTAAATTGGAGTTTAATGAGCAATAACATACCTGAAATAAATGAATATGATTATATTCTCACCTTCGATGGTGGGGCAGACCCAAACCCCGGTCGGGGTTATGGTAGTTATCACCTTAAGACCCGCAAGGGCAAAGAAAGACTGGAAAGCCGGATTCAGTTTGGCGATAATATGACCAACAATCAGGCTGAATATACCGCGCTTATCAGTGGCTTAGCCGATTTGGTAGAAACTATTGAGCGTGCCGGCAAACAACCCTCCGCTTATAGCTTGCGAGTTTGGGGAGATAGCAACCTAGTTATTCAACAGCTAAAGGGCGCGTGGAGAGTCAAAGACCCCAAACTTGAGCCTCTTTATCGCAGAGCTTTGGAACTATCAAAACGATTCAAGGCAACCTCCCTAAACTGGCACGACCGCTCTAACAGCGTGCGCTTGTTAGGTCATTAACTAAAATGAAGCGTTTACCAGTGTATTTGCTAACAGGATTTCTTGGTAGCGGCAAAACTACCTTGCTGCAAAACCTGCTAGTATATTGTCGCGAGCAGCGCTTGAAAGTTGGCTTATTGGTAAACGATTTCGGGGCGGTCAATGTAGATGCGCTGCTGATAAACTCAACCCAGCGTGGAAATAATAAGATAACCATGATGCAACTCAGCGGCGGGTGTGCATGTTGTACCGTAAGCCGAGAGTTAGTGGTTGATATTCTGGAAATGACAATGGCTTATGAGCTTGACTTGATTATCATCGAGGCGAGCGGGGTGGCAGATGTGTTGGATTTGTTGGATCAGCTTACAATGCCCGGCTTATTACGGAGAATTTACCCTGCCGCGGTGGTTTCGGTAGTGGACGGTTTGCGCTTTTACGACTATGCCAAAACCATGCCACTGGTACAAAGGCAAGTTCAGTACGCCGACCTTTTGATATTTAACAAATGTGACCTGCTGGAAGGCGACATTTATGATAAAGCATTGGTAGAACTCAAGAAATTAAACCCACATGCTGCCATTTATCCTGCTATCTACGCCAAAATAGACCCAGCCCTCATTTTTGAGCGGGTTGCCCGTAACTTTGTTCCTCAAGAGCAAGCCACTCATAATCATTTAACTTTTCATGCTTGGGAACACATACTATCTAGCCCATTAGACCAACTACGCTTTGAAGCTTTTTTATCACAAATGCCTTTGCAAATCATACGCGCCAAAGGCTTTGTAAAATTTTCCGGTGAGGTTGATTTGTACCTGCTTCAGTATGTTTTGGGGCAGCGTGTGCTAACACGTCTTGAAGATAGCGATGAAATTCAACCGCGCTTGGTATTCATTGGACAAAACCTGAATCTTGAAGAATTAGAATGTAGGTTAAAAGAGTGTGAGGCGTAAAAAAGGCGCATAGCTTTATGCGCCCTTGTTCAATATATGGCTGTTTATCTCAAGACTGAATTTATGCTGCTAGTTTTTCCAAACCACAGCGGTCTAAGATAGATATTGTATGGTTATCAATACTGATAAGTGACATCTTCTGCAATTCCAGAAGCTTGCGTGTTACCGTTACGCGGTTACTGCCCAGCATATCGGCGAGTTCTTGATGTGTTAGGTTTAAATTGATGGTAATATTTCCGGTTTCCTGTTCTACTCCAAACCCATCGGCAAGCTTTAACAATAACCTGCCTAGTCTCAAAGCAACGCTGCGTCCCAGTATGCCTTCAATAAGGCTTTGAGATTGTGATAATTGGTTGGAAAAGCTTGAAATGACACAGGAAGCCAATAATGGCGAAGTTTCCATTAAGTTTTCCAACGACTTTTCTTTAATAAAAGCTACAACCGAATCCTGCATTGCTTCGGCATAAACATCTCTAAAATAAGTGTTGGCGGTTTGGGTTCTGGCAAATACATCACCTTTGCCCAGAATAGAAAGACTTATAGCACGCCCATCCTGCAAGATTTCATAAATTCGTACACTACCGTTTAACACGAAGAACAAACCCGGTTGGTAATCTCCCGGTTCTAGCACCAAGTGTCCTTTACGATGTTTTACCACTCTAAAAGATGGAATTGATCTGATTAATTCCTCTACGGTCATGCTTTCCAACTTGTGCCGCAAAGTACGCTCGTATTCAGCAGTGCGTTCGCGCTGTATCGCATGTTCTTCATCGGTAAAGGAATCGAGTAATATAGTTTGCGCACGGCTGCGCAGTGAGTTAAGTCTTTCCGTCAGAGGCAATAGCAGACTCGGTCTCCTCTCAAATATCGGAGTAGCGCTTAGAATTTCCCAAGACAAGTTAAAAAACTCGGATAAAGATTGTAGCAATGCGGGTAGAGCAATTCCCGCTCGTGCCAAAACTCTGCCTTCAAGAGTGATTAAGCGCAGAAAAGCTTCATCATCTCCCGTTCTGAAAGCGATTAGTAGTTCTTTACATATCTCATTGTGACGATTTGTGGTGGCTGAATCGTTGAGTGAATCGCCCAAATTCCGCTTAAACGCTATAACCCATTTTTGATAGACAAGAGGATGTGTCTGACAGATTGCCCTTAATAAATCTTCAGGCATCGGTCACTTCCCTTCCTATTATGCAACCCAACAAATATTGTCTCCTTATGGGGGGATTGAGACACTATGAACAAAATCCGAAAACACTCAGGCAGCATCTAATATAGATGTATCATAAACCTATTAGGTAAAACTAGTTGTAAAAATATGTAAAAGAATGGTCAAAATATAGTATAAATTATTTCCCTTTGAAAAAAACCTGTCAATGTGATAAATTAAATTAATATTAGAATTTCATTATGCAAAATGGAGGATATTTAGACAAATGCGTACAGAATTGAAAGCTGTTTGTTTTTATACCTTTCTAATGTCCTTTCTTTTGCTGTTATTGCCTTGTTTTAGCTATGCCCACGCTGAGCAGGTTGCCTTGCCTTTCCAGATGTCGTTATCTTCATTCAATAATTGCGGCAGCGGTGACGCTACCGACACTCATTTTACAATTGCGGCTACCGGTGATTTTTTCCCTCATCTTATAATACAGCACGCCGGGGAATCCTTGGGCTATGATTATCTTTTCGATAAGGTGCGCCCTTTTCTCGCAAATGCCGATTTAGGTTACACTAATTTTGATGGGGCGTTGCTAGAAGATGCGCCCCTTTCTGAGTACCCAAACTTTAATTTCAGCCCTCAGATTGCTCCGGCTTTGAAAAGAGCAGGAATTGGAGTAGTTAGCGCCGCTAATAACCATATCCTAGACAAAGGCTTGCGTGGATTAGATGCCACCTTGAAAGTGCTTGAAAACAGCGGGATTTTGCAACATGGTGCTGTCTCCGGTGAGGATGCCTCAAAACCGCGCCAACCTTACCTACCTATAACTCTTTCCCACAACGGCGTTAAAGTAAAAATCGCCTTTCTCTCTTTTACATGGGGTACAAATGGGATACCTGATCCGTATAATCAAGTGAATCTGTTGTGGGAAACGAATGAATACGGTCAGCAAGGTAAGATTCGCCAACAGGCGTTGGAAGCTATTGCACAAGCCCGAAATGAAACTGATTTTGTAGTAGTTGCCGCACACTGGGGTCAGGAGTATAACTTTTATCCTGAAGAATATCAGATAGAAGGCGCAAAGCAAATGGCAGCGGCAGGCGCAGATGTTATTCTGGGTTCGCAACCACACACCCTACAACCGCTTGATATTATTGAAACTGGCAATCGCAACACATTGGTAATTTATTCACTGGCGAATTTTCTGGCAGCGCAAAGCTGGAACCAACAGGAAAAATTTACCAACACTTCGGTAATTCTTTATGTGGGTTTTGTGCGCCACAATGATGGCAAGGTACAACTTACTGGCTACCGTTATTTGCCGATTAAGATGACCGATGGGGAAACGCGCACCGCTCCATTTCTGGCGGAGAGCGACCAACGAAGCGCTGCTCATGTTCGGGAGTTACTGCGTGACCCAACCGGCTTGCGTCAATTCCCGGACTTCCCGCTTCCCAATAGGTTAGAAGTGTGTCCTACACTTTCTTTCCCTGAAATACCAGACAACACTATTGGCGGGGATTTTTACCGTTACTATACCACTTTAGGTAATGCTTACACTCGCTCATTACAGGAGTCGGTAGCTATACTAGGTTTACCATTGAGTAATATAAAGCGTGAGCTATCCGGAGATTGCAGCCAATATACCTATGTGCTTTATACCGAACGGCAACGTTTGGAACTACAGCCTACTACAAACTGGCCCTTCCGGGTAATCGGTACACAACTTGGAACTCAGGTTTACAAAGAAAAATACAGGCTCACAGAAGTTGAAAGATTATCGGAGAGTGAAATCGCAAGCGAACTATTTCGGGATTTTTACCAAAAGTACGGAGGGTTGGTAGTATTTGGCTATCCCATCAGTGGAGAATTACAAGAAACCGACTCCGAAACAGGCTTGATAAAAACCGTGCAGTATTTTGAGCGAGCGCGTTTTGAAACTACGCCCGTCACAACTCTCAACCCTAACCCTCTGTATAGCGTCCAGCTTGGTTTGTTAGGCAAGGAGTCTGCTGGAGTAGAATCACAGTGTAAGAATCTGTTTTAAAATGGGAACTAAGCAAAGAATAAAGTAGTGCAGTTGAAAAAACGAAAGCAAATGGGTAAGCTCTCCGCGCAACTTGATATTGACAATAACTACTTGGACTCATACAATATATAGGGGCAACTCAAATGAATTGCCCAATCTACAGCTCTTAAAAAATGGGATACTTCATTAGAAAGCCGGCAGTCATTGTAAGGCTTGCCGGTATAGTGATTACAACGCGATGCAACTGCCACTTGTAGGCGCGCTGAGTCAAGAAGGATAGCCAATGAGCAAGGTTTTGGTCCTGAATGCTACCTATGAGCCTATCAGTTTTGTCTCTTTAAGGCGAGCGGTCGTACTGCTTCTAAAGGAAAAAGCCGAAGTAATTGAGGCGAGTGTAGAGCAGAAGCTAAGAGCGGAAAGAGCCTCTTTCCCTTATCCTCTGGTAATTCGTCTCGTGACGTATGTCCCCGTTCCTCGTTTTTTTAACCTTCCTCTTTCCAGACGCAGCCTTCTCTCTCGTGATAACTATACTTGCCAATACTGTGGGATTGTGGATAATCAGCTTACAATTGATCATGTTTTACCCAAGTCGCGTGGTGGTAAAACCGAGTGGACAAATGTTGTGGCTGCCTGTGTAAACTGCAATCGGAAAAAGGGTAACAAGTTACCGGCTGAAGCAAAAATGTTTCCTAGGGTTGCTCCAGCAAAACCGGCATATATTACAGTAGTTTTGTTGGGTCAGGCAAAAGGTAATGAGACTTGGGCTAGATATATAAGAACCTGATAACTTGATCGGCGGGTTGTAACTTGTTCTGTTTATAGTCCGCTAATTCCTAAAACTCTATGATTAAGACCGAACGACTTTCCAAGCGATTCGGCAGCGTAAATGCTGTCGAAAACCTGACGATTGAGGTAGCATCTGGTGAAATATTTGGTTTTCTAGGACCTAACGGTGCTGGAAAAACTACTACTATTCGGTTGCTTTCCGGTTTAATCGCTCCAAGTGGCGGTAAAGCATGGGTTAACGGATTTGAACTAGGCAAACAAAACGATAAAGTACGCGCTTCTATAGGGTTGCTTACCGAAACGCCCGGTTTGTACGAGCAATTATCTGCCTTAGATAATATGCTTTTCTATGCCGAATTGTACACCCTATCGAAATCTGAAGCGCGACAACGTGTACAGGAAGCGCTTGAATGGCTATCCTTATGGAACAGGCGGAATGACCAAGTTATTACCTTTAGTAAGGGAATGAAGCAAAAACTGGCTATTGGTAGGGCATTGCTGCATCGTCCGCAAATTTTGTTTCTGGATGAGCCAACTGCCGGGTTGGATGCCGAATCCGCCAGAACTGTACGTGATGCGATTGTTACTTTAAAGAATACAAAGCGGACGATTTTTCTATCTACCCATAACATGGATGAGGCGGACAAGCTTTGCGAACGTATTGGCATTTTCAAGAACCGTTTGATTCAAGTCGATTCTCCCAGAAACCTGCGTCGTCGCTTTGGGGTCAATTCTCGAAGAGTTCGGGTACAATTGCGCTCAGAAGTTACCGAACTACAGTCAGAAATTAGCAAATTGCCATTTGTTCAGCAGGTAGAACTGGAATCTAATAATATTAATCCAGAAAACGTTTATAATATATATATATCGCTCGATGACCCTGATAACCAGAATCCACAACTGGTAAAACGCCTTGTTGAACTTGGCGCAGAAATTCAGTATGTAGAAGAACAGACGGCAACCCTTGAAGATGTATATTTGAATTTAACACATTAAAACACAACTAGATGATTAATTCGTCCAAACCTACTACACAATTAGATTTCCTGTCTTTGCAAGCACTCGTAATGCATGCTCCTATCGGAATGATTGCAACTGGCGGTTCCAGTCATAAGGTTTTGGTTGGAAACGAAAGATACTTCAATATAATCTATTGGAGAACGCCAGAGCAGATTATCGGGCATACTATTGCTGAAATATATGATTATCATTCTGGTACTGAATCTATTGTTGAAGCATTGGATTACGTTTATCAAACTAAAGAACCGTTGGTATTTCGCGACCTTTCTTATAATATTCCTCAACATAGTCAAGACCCCAACCCTCTTTATTTATCTATACATATCTTTCCATATGCCTCTCCCGATAATTTGGAGCAGATTGCCGGGTTAACGCTTTATTTTTTTGATACTACCAATGAAGTTCAAAGCCGAAAACACAGTCAGGATACTGCTTCAGCGGATTATGAAAGAGCGCGAGAATTTGAAATTATTTTTAACAATATCAAAGACGGTGTAATGTTATCGGATTTGAACCGCAATATTATTTGGATGAATCCTGAAGCTTACCGTTTGATGGGTGTGGATAGAGATTACATTGCCAGAGACCCCGGTCTCGATGACAGAAGACTTATCCCTTATGGGCTGGATGGACAATATCTTGACCACTATGACCTACCTGCCCCTCGTGCGCGGCTAGAAAAACGCACAGTTGAGGGTGCGCTTATCTGGCAACGTTCCGATGGTTCTAAGGTAGCTCTGAATATGGTTTCCGTACCGATAATAAACAATGATGGTCAAGTATCAATGGTGGTTAGTGTCTTTCGGGATATTGGTCCTCGTATTGAGGCTGAACGAATTCAAAAAGAATTACTTCAAAATCTTGAGATGGAACGCAGCCGATTGGATGCTATCGTAAACGATATTAGGGAAGGGATACTGGTAATAAGGATTGACGGCAATATCATTTTGATAAGTAGGCGTTTAGCCAATCGAATAAGCCGTAGTAGCATAGATTTTGTTGGCAAGTCTTTTGAAAGGATTGTGGACGAATACGAGGCATTAATAAATAATGTCGAAAGCTTCAGGCTGTGGGTCAAAAAAGTAATGTCAGCGCCTGAGAAGAATCATGAATTTGAAATCAGTATGCGTGAGCCATTTGGGGTAGAGTTGAAACTTATTACCTTCCCGATTTATGATGCTCGCCAAGAAGTGATGGCTTGGGGCTTGCTTATTGAAAACATTACCGCGCAAAAGCGAGCGCAAAACCTTAGAAGCCAGTTTGTAGCTACTGCTAGTCACGAATTACGAACTCCTATGACCGGGATAGTTGGTTTCGCCGAGTTGCTTTTAAATCGTGATGTTAAACCTGAATTACGTAGTAAATGGATTGGCAATATATATCAGGAAAGTATGCGGGTAAGCAAAATTATTGACAGCATGCTGAATATCTCAAAAATTGAGGCAGGGGCGCTTGAACTTAACCGAAACCAATTTAATCTTTATTCATTGCTACAGAGCGTTATTGAGCTTGTTTTATCTTCACATGATGGGCGTGAAATTAAAGTTAATCTGAATAATATCAAAGCGTCTGAAACCAATATCCATGCCGATAAAGAAAAACTTGGGGATGCCCTAAATAGATTGATTAGTAATGCTCTTAAATTCAGCGACAAAAGCAAGTCGGTAGAAATAAGTGTATCTTGTTTGTTAGGCGACTATTTTGAGAATTCAGCCAATTTACCCAAACCTTCTCTATCATCTGTTACTCAAAGCGCATGGTTTATGGTGGCTATCCGCGACTTCGGAATCGGTATTGATGAAGAAGATTTGCCTGGTATTTTTGAGCCCTTTTACCGAACTAAAAATCCCCCCGAAATTGTTCAGCGAGGCAGCGGCTTGGGCTTAGCTCTTACCAAGAAATTGATTGAACTGCATAACGGGCATTTATGGGTTAACAGTAAGCCCTGTGTTGGCTCCACCTTTTTTATAATGTTACCATCGCTCCACTAAGTCCGGCGGTTACGCTTGCGGGAAAAGCGACGGCGGGCGCTATTATCAACCGGTACTTCATCGGTTTCTTCGTCCTCCTCATCAAGAAGTTGCATAAGCTTGGTTTGAGCTTCAACGCTATTATCTTGTTTAGGTTGTTGCTCTTCAGTTAGAGTTTCTAGTTCCTCTTTTACCACTCCAAAGCCGACATTATAGATTTGCTCAACTACACCCCTTCTCATCATATGCCGTGCTTCTGAAAGCACTGGTATTAGATTGTTGTTCGGATCGTGCATCCGCAGCATATCCTGTACCTGCCGCATCAAGTCAAGAGTTTTGTTAAAGGTGATGATAATATCGCCTTCTGCCAATTGCATTTTTTCCAAAATGCTGGAAAGGCTAACGCCTCTGCACCAAGCTCTTGCTGCCCCAAAGTAGTAAATATTATAACCATTCGTGATTTGCAGTTCATTCTGACGCTCAACGGCAAAGATTTCTCGTTCAAGCTCATCGAGTTTTTTACGCAATTCATTTAAAGGTCTCGAAAGTACAAAGCGATTAAGAAATTCAAAATCCCGGTCGTAGGCGAACCAGCTAAAAACTTCAGCCAAATCTTGCGGCTGTAGCCCTTCCAGCCAACCTCGACTAACCATCTCGATTATTATTAAGCCATTGGTATCAAATACATCCCTTAGCCACAAACTTTTCTCTGAGGGATAGCCTTCCTTATCTATAAAATTAAAGCGTTTGAGAACTGAAATTAACCCATTAAGCGTTCCCCGCAGCCTACCTTCCTCATAATGCTTGCGCTCATCGTAAAGTTTTTGCGCTTCATCGCGTGCTAGCAATAACCGCGCCGAATCTTTTTGCAGTGAGCGGTGTTTTTTTCGCACATCGCAACTATGGCAAGGGTGTTTTTGTTCTTGCTCTTTTAATTCTAGGCTTAACTCTTTAGTTTGCTGAGCGCGATTCTGAACTTTTATAAGGGTGGGGGTGTATTTATTTGAGGCTTCCTGTCGTGCTTCTCGTAACCATGTTGCTAAATCGGGCAGGGCGATTTGGCGCAATTGCTCGCTAATAGCGTTCAGTTCCTCAGCAGTCGCACATTCGGTTATACTAAAATCCGAACGTTCGATTTTCAAAAGAGAATCTGGTAAGGTAATTTGGAAACGTTCTGGCGGCAAATAATCAATTGTGCGGTATTCGTCCAGTTTGACGGTTTTATCCCCGAATATGAATAATCCAATCCCGCCTTCGCTGCTTCGCCCTATGTAGATGCCCCAACCATTTTGCTCACAATGAATCAATGTACCCGGTGGGAGAGTGCGGAAAATTTGGCGCAGTGTTTCCCGCATTGGGCGATGCCATGGAGTTTCATCTAGCTTTTTCCTTAACCGGATTTCTTCTTCTATCGCCCTTCTTTCCTCATTACGGTTTTCCTGAATTTTGTGTCCAAGGCTGTCATATTCATGCAATAGTTCTTCGCCTTCGGGTAAACCACTAAGGCAGCCGACCTTTGCCAAATCATAAGTTTTTTGAGTATGTTGCACTTCCAACGCTAATTCCCGTAAACGTCTGCTCTGCTGAAATTCCATCAGGCTATTGCGTAGAATTTGCAAAATGCGCTCACCGGAGGGGGGGTCATACAGATTTAATACCGAGTTGTAGCGTACAGAAAAGGCGCTTTCCACCGGTAATAGCGGTCCGGTGGCGATTAGAATCGTTTCTTCAAATGTAATCCATGGGCTGTATGGTACTACCACATGTCCCTGCACATCGAGTCCACGCCTACCGGCGCGACCTGCCATTTGCTGAAATTCGTTAGGAATAAGCGGTCGTCTAGTTTGCCCGTCAAATTTTGTTAACCTGCCAATAACTACCGTTTTTGCGGGCATATTAACCCCTAATGCCAGCGTATCGGTAGCAAATACCACATTCATCAAGCCTTTGCTGAATAATTCCTCTACCAATTGCTTTAAAATCGGCAACAACCCCGCATGATGAAAACCAAAACCACGCCTTACCAGCGTTATGATAGTTTTAACCTGTTGGATTTTTCGGTCTTCTTCATCCAAATAATTGAGATAACGTGTACATACTTCATCAATTTGCGCTAGAGTTTTGGGGTCACGGGAGGAGCTATGCCGATTTAACGCTACCAATTCGGCAGCTACTTCGCAATCGTTACGACTGAACATGAAATAAATTGCGGGCAACATTCCGCCCTGTTCTAGGGCTTCAACTATGTCACGTTGGGTAGGTTCTGGGCGCTCACGTTTGCGCTCATCCGTTTCTGGGTCTCGCAATTCACGGAGTCGGTTGCGGAATCCGCGTTTGGCTTCTCCACCTACACCTTTGAAGTCAACAACCTTTTTGCCTTCATTATTAATGATTTGATTTAGCTTGCCATCGAGAAAGTAATACAGTGCAAGCGGAATACTCCGTTTGGTATGACTTATCAACCGAGTGGGTCGGTGAGTTTGGCTTATCCAGCTTGCTACTTCCTGAGCATTGCTAATTGTGGCGGATAAACAAACCAATTGAATATTTTTAGGACAGAGGATAATAGACTCTTCCCAAGTTGTACCACGTTCGCTATCTGCAAGATAATGTATTTCATCAAATACCACGCAAGTAGTATGAGTAAATTCCGAAGGTGATTGCAATAACATGTTACGCATCACTTCAGTAGTCATTACAATAATGTGACCACCGGGATTCTCAATAATATCGCCGGTCAGCAGCCCAACTGCATCTCCATATTGTTCACGCAAGTCTTTGAATTTTTGATTGCTGAGGGCTTTTATAGGGGTGGTATAGAAAACACGTTTACGTTGAGTGTATGCCCGAAAAATACCAAACTCGGCAACAACTGTTTTTCCAGTACCAGTAGGGGCAGTTACCATTACCGATTCGCCTACTGCCAGCGCCCGAATCGCCTCTTCCTGAAATGGGTCAAGGGGGAAAGGATAACGCTTCCGAAATTGCGCTATCATCTCTTCACTTTCTACGTCCAAGTTATCCTCTTATCACGGACTTTATTAAGTCTCCTTTTTTATTACTTCAAAGCATGATAATAATGCTTCACAAGGTAAATGTAAAGTGAAATGGGGATTTCGGCAGGGAAAATGCGGTTAGCTCAAACTTCTCGCAAAGAGATACAGCAAGTGTGTAAATTTAAAGTAATGCTAGGTTTACTGTAAGGTCATTAGAGATGGGATCTATTTCCCTTCTGAAGAAATGAGTATCCTTTCAGCTTAAATCTGCTAGAATACAAACTGCCATAAATGCTCATTCTAATATAAATGAAAGGATAACCGACTTGGAAATGCGAAAACTGGGACGCACCGGGTTAAAGGTTGCGCCTATTTGCTTTGGCGGAAATGTTTTTGGCTGGACGATTGATGAAGCAACTTCCTTCAAGGTACTTGATACTTACCTAGAAGAAGGTGGTAACTTTATAGATACTGCTGATGTTTATTCGGCGTGGGCGCCGGGTAATAGCGGAGGTGAGTCCGAAGTTATTCTGGGTAACTGGATGAAAGCCCGCAATAATCGGGATGCGCTCGTCATTGCTACAAAAGTTGGCAGTCCAATGGGTAAAGACCCTAACCGGCGCGGTCTTTCCAGAAGACGTATTGTGGAAGCGGTGGAAGAATCTTTAAAACGCCTCCAAACCGATTACATAGACCTTTACCAATCGCATATTGATGATGCTGATACGCCCCTCAATGAAACCTTGCGTGCCTATGATGATTTGGTAACACAGGGTAAGGTGCGCTATATCGGGGCTTCCAATTATTCCTCTTGGCGTTTAACCCGTGCGCTTTGGGAGAGCGATAAACATGAGTTCGTCCGGTATGATTGCTTGCAACCTGTTTATCACCTGATGAACCGAGCAGAGTTTGAGCGCGAATTGGAACCGCTTTGCCTTGACCAGCAAATTGGGGTTATCAACTATTCTTCATTAGCAAGCGGCTTCTTGACCGGGAAATATCGCCCCGCAAAAGATTTGCCCAAAACTCCTCGCGCCCTCAACATACAGGCTCGTTATATGAACGAAAAGGGCTTTGGCTTATTGGAAAAGATGGATAAAATAGCGGAAAGCCACAATGCCACTCATTCTCAAATTGCGTTGGCGTGGCTATTGGCGCGTCCTGTAATTACTGCCCCCATTGCCAGCGCGACCTCTGTTGAGCAAACCCGTGAGTTGATGGGCGCAGTTTCGCTTAAGCTGGAAAAAGAAGCAATAGCAGAACTCGATGCTGCCAGTTCTTGGAAATAAGCTTTTTCCAAATGCGCTTTTTTACTCGCCAATTCAGTTACAAGAAAGGAATTGTCCCCTATAAAACGGTTCTCAAAGGGGTTCAGGCAAGGGGCTTAAGCCCCTTGTTTTAATTTGGATTGGTATGGGTGCCTCGCGATACGCCCTTGTTGGGACAGGACATATTACCAGCTACTTTCCCCGGTAGGGAAGAGCTTACCTCCGTTCAAGATGCCGTTCGGGTCAAAGGTCGTTTTTATACGGCGCATAAGCTCGACTTGCTCTGCGCCCAACGCTTCCATCATAAACTCTTTCTTGAGCAAGCCGATGCCGTGTTCGCCGGAGAGTGTGCCTCCCAAGCGTACTGCCAGTCGGAAGATTTCGGCGGCAGCAGCATGCACTCTTTCCATCTCTTGTGGGTTGCGCCTATCGCATAGCATATTGGGATGCAGGTTGCCATCTCCGGCATGACCGAAAACTGGAATGGGTAGGCTAAAACGCTCGGCGATTTCGGCAATACCTCGCACTAATTCAGGTAGGGCGCTGCGGGGTACTGAAATATCCTCGCCCAATTTGTTAGGTCGGCGGCGTGCCAATGCAGGAGAAACTGCTCGCCGCGCTTCCCACAGCTTATCGTTTTCGCTGTCATCCGCTGCTACTCTCACGGAAGTTGCGCCACACTCGCGGCAGATTTGCGCTACCGCTTCGGTTTCGGAAAGCAGAATTTGCTCGTAATTGCTATCCATTGCAAACAGCAAAAGTGCGCCCGCATCGAGGGGCAACCCAGCAGGTTTAAATTCTTCTACGCAACGAATAGTAAGGTTGTCCATCAATTCGATGGAAGCGGGCAACAAGCCGCTTTCCATAATTTGGGTGACGGCTACGCTGGCGCTTTCCACGCTAGGGAAGGTGGCAAGGGCAGTACGTTTGTACTTGGGCAAGGGTATTAGCTTAAGGGTAATGCGGGAAACGATGCCAAGCGTGCCTTCCGCCCCTACAAATAGATGTCGCAAGTTATAGCCGGTAGCGATTTTTACCATTTTACCGCCGGTATGGATTATTTCTCCAGTAGGCAATACCACTTCCAATGCTCGCACGTAATCGCTGGTAACGCCGTATTTTAGGCAACGCGCCCCACCCGCATTTTCTGCGATGTTTCCGCCAATAGCCGATTGTTTGAGGCTAGAAGGGTCAGGCGGGTAAAATAACCCTACCTTCTCGACCGCTTTTTGAAGGGCAAAGGTTATAACGCCCGGTTCTACTACCGCCACGCTATTTTCGGTATCTATCTCCAGAATGCGATCCATCAAAGTGAGGGCAAGGGCAATACCGCCCTGTTGCGGCACCGAACCGCCGGACAAGCCACTGCCTGCCCCGCGAGGCGCAACCGGGATTTTATAGCGATTCGCCAGTTTCAGAACTTCCGAGATTTCCGCCGCACTTTTGGGCAATATCACCACCTGCGGGGGGCTTTCAATCCAAGTGGCATCATAGGAATAAGCTATCAAATCTTCGGGCGAGGTGAGGGTGCGCTCATGCCCGGTGATAGCTTGCAGAGCTACAATAACTTCAGGCGGCAAGGTTTTGGGTTTTTCCTCTATCATTGGCTTTCCTCCTTGCGATACGCCTCGTCCAGAATTTGTACGATATGGCGCACTTTCATACTTTTCTTTTTTCGCTTCAGCCCGGCTTCAAGCTGAATATGGCAACCCGGATTAGCAGTGCATAGCGCTTCTGCGCCGGTGGCAAGGGCATTATTGAGTTTGCGATCTACTAGTTCGTTGGCGATAGTCGGGTTAAGCAGGTTATACACCCCCGCGCTACCACAGCAAAGCGAAGAGTCTTCCATTTCCTTGAGGCGCAAACCGGGAATAGCTTTGAGCAAGCGGCGCGGTTGGCTAGTAATGCGCTGTGCGTGCGCCAAGTGGCAGGGTTCTTGGTAGGTTACTTCTAGGTCAAGGTTTGCGGTGGGTGGGGTGAAGCCGGTTTCCGCCAGATATTCGCTCACATCCCGTACTTTGCGGGAAAAAGTAATAGCGCGTTCGCTCCACTCTGGGTCGTCATGCAGCAAATGGTCATATTCTTTTAGGGCTGCTCCACAACCTGCTGCATTAATGATTATATATTCTGTATCGCTTTGCTCGAAAGCGGCAATATTACGCCGGGCTAAATCTTGCGCTCCGCTTGTATCGCCGGAGTGAATGTGCAATGCTCCGCAGCACCATTGTTCTTTTGGCACTTCCACGGTTGCGCCGTTTTTTGCTAGAACTCGCCCGGTTGCGCTGTCAATGCCGGAGAAAGCGGTACTCATTATACATCCGGCGAAAAGCGCGACCTTGTGTTTTTCCTTGCCTTGCGCTTGCCAGCCTTTTTGACCGGGGCGCACAAAGGGAAAATCAATATGCGGCAACATTTCTTCCATAGCGGCAAGACGCAAGAGTTTGAGAATACCCGATTTACGCGCCAGCCATTGCAAGCCACTACGCTGGTATAGCAGCATTGTGAAGGCGAACGCCACAAAAAGCCAACGCCGGAAGAACAGTCCCCGCAAGGCGATGGCGCGTATCAAGCGCACCCGCATGCTGTAGTGAAGCGCACGCTTTTCTTCAATTTGTTCGCGTGCGTTTTCCACCAATTTGCCGTATTGCACCCCGCTAGGACACACTGCTTCACAAGCGCGACAATCGAGGCATTCGTATATTTGGGAAACTACGCCCTCATCCATTAGGTTCAGGTTGCCTTTGTTGACGGCGTTAAGTATGGAGATGCGCCCGCGTGGGGAACTGGTTTCAACGCCCTTGACCACATAGGTGGGGCAAGTGGCAAGGCAAAGCCCGCAGCGCACACAATTATCAATTATTTTCTGGTCAAAAGTATTGTCAGTCATTTTTTGTTTTTTAGTTATCTACCGCCTAAGCGGAACGCTTATTAATAGGGTTAATCTTAGTAAGTTTAGTTTATCACAAAAGTAATGGCACAGTTACGGGTGTGGCAAGTTTTTTTGCAAAATCAGGTCGAACCTGAACGAAAATATTTTTAGTTTGAATGTGATTGCAAAATTTTCTGCCACACCCCACAGTTACAAATACTATTGGGTTGGCTAAATCTTGGTCATGCTGGTAAACTACTATTAAGAGTATTTGTCCCATTTCAGGGCAAGGTCGGAGCAATTCCGCACAACGTAAGCTCAAAGGTGAGTTTCACGCTTTTGATAAGGAGGGTATATGTTGCTAACTTCGCGGTTTGAGGACGCGCTCGTTTTCGCTGCCAAACTTCACAACAAGCAGATTCGCAAAGGTACTGAGATTCCTTATGCCTCGCATTTGCTAGCGGTGGCAAGTATCGTGATGGAACACGGTACATCTGAGGATGAGGTAATCGCCGCGTTACTACACGATGCGGTGGAAGATCAAGGTGGGCTAGAAACGCTGGAACTAATCCGGCAAAATTTCGGCGATGCTGTGGCGCAAATTGTGCTTGGCTGCTCTGACTCTTTCGAGATGCCAAAACCGCCATGGCGAGAACGCAAGGAAAAATATCTGGCGCATATTGCGGAAGCGTCCTCCTCTATTTTGCTGGTATCAGCCTCCGACAAGTTGCATAATGCGCGGTCAACTTTGAGTGATTTCCGTTCGCACCAGCACGCTGTATGGGAGAGGTTTCGCGGCGGCATGGACGGGATGCTGTGGTATTTCCGGGAATTGGTAGAACAGTTCCGAGGGCGTGTTCCAGAAAGCTTGTTGCGAGAGCTTGATTTGGTGGTGAGTGACCTAGAAAGAGAAGCGCATAAGGAGTGAAACTAATCTTGACTCTATAGCGTATAATATAATGTACAAACGACCATGGGGCTGCCCGGTTTCGACAGGGAGTGAGGGTCTATAGATGCAAGCCGAGGCGCTTTACCCTCGTAAAAATGAAGCAAGCCATTAACTGGCAAAACTAATACACAGAAAGCCCCTGCGGCTTTCGCTTTCGCTGCTTAATAGTTAGCAGCCGTTCCGACAGATCCCGGTCCCGTGGAGCTGGTAGGGGCGTTGCAATAACGGGATGCGGTCAGGCAAGAGTTGGGTAACCTGATCAAAGACCACTCAATTTGAACGAGAAACCTTTGTCGGCTTAGTTTCTTAGTTCGAGATTAGAAGTCAACCAAGCTTGTGGATGAGTCTTTAGGTTTGACCTTTTTGGACGGGGGTTCAACTCCCCCCAGCTCCACCTTTTCTTTCCTTACAATCTTTGTTTTGATATTCCTCCGAAATTCTCTTACCATTGCGAAATGAACAGGTGAAAACCATTTTCAAAATGGCTGCTTGACATTCCCTCTCGCTCTGTCTAAACTTGAGTTTGCCGGATTAGCGGATAACCAAACTTTTACCCCGCCCCGGCAGAAATATGACACTATTACCACCACAACACGGGCTAAGCCTGTATCTGCATATTCCATTCTGCCGAACGCGCTGCACCTATTGCGATTTCAATATTTATACCAACCTGCGCCACCTCTACGAACCTTACACCGAAGCGTTGTGTCTCGAAGTGGAACGCACTTTGTCAGCGATTGCACGCCGCGCTTATCATCCGCTAATGCCTTTGCCGCCCGTTCCAGAAACTGATGATGCGCTTCTACCGTTATATATAGAGACGGTCTTTTTGGGCGGTGGCACACCTTCGCTGCTCTCTCCTACGTTGTTGGGACGCATCATGGCTTCAATTCGGCGTTTTGGGACAATTCGAGACGATGCAGAAATCACGCTGGAAGCAAACCCCGGCACGCTCAATCTGGAGAAATTAAAGTCGTTACGGGTGATGGGCATTAACCGCTTGAGTTACGGGGCGCAGACTTTTGATGACGCGCAACTGAAAAAGCTTGGACGCGCCCACGATAGCGCCGAAATCGGGCGTTCCTTTGCTTTAGCGCGAGAATCCGGATTTGATAATATCAGCCTTGACTTTATCTACGGTTTGCCCGGTGAGACGCTGGAAAGCTGGCGCGACACGTTGGATAAGGCTCTTGCGCTGGAGGCGGAACACCTCTCGCTCTATGGGCTGATTGTGGAGGAGAATACCTCGCTCGGAAAGCGGGTGTTAGCAGGCAAATTGCCTGTACCGGAGGACGATACTGCTGCCGATATGTACTTGTTGGCGTTGGAAAACTTGGCACAGGCGGGTTATGTGCAGTACGAGATTAGCAATTGGGCGCGGGGTAGCTTGGAAAAATACGCATCACGCCACAACCTGACCTATTGGTTAAACCGTCCTTATATCGGCTTCGGACCGGGGGCGCATTCTTGTTTCGCGGGTTATCGCTTTGCCGTCCTCAAAGACCCCCGCGAATATATTCAGCGAATACAAGCGGGTGAGAGCGTGATTGATACGACTGAAGCGGAAGAAGTTACACCTGAATTAAAACGAGCCGATACCGTGATTCTGGCGTGGCGCACCAACGCGGGGCTGGATTTGCAGGAGTTCAAGGCAGAGTTTGGCAAGCCGCTGGATGAGTTTTATCCCGGCAAGGTTGCCAGATTTCTCGAATTGGGTTTGCTAGAAGAAGGGCGCAATGCCGCAGACCACCCGATTTTACGCCTTACCGTGCGTGGGCGGTTGCTCAGTAATAATGTTTTTGTGGAGTTCTTGCCTGGGGATTAGTTATTTAGGATTAATTAGAAAGCGGGGCTGGGATGGAATACCGGGTTTTGTCCAGAGATGAAATTGAGCTAATGTATCGGATTGACCGCAGCGAGGTTATCGAGGAAACTTACTACAATCAAGACGGTATGCTCGAACTGAAGCAAGAATTTTACGATATGCCCGGCTTTGCTCCGGGCGAACTGGACAAACTGGTACGGCGCATCTATATGCTCTATGATGAGGGCGGCATTGTATTAGGTATGTTTGATGGGCAAACTATCGCCGGAATCGCTGCATTGGAAAACAAGTTTAGAGGCAGCAATAAAGACACAATGAATTTGCTGGCGTTATTTGTAAGCAAACCCTATCGCCATCAAGGAATCGGGCGTTGGTTGGTGGAAGGAATTGCCCAAAAAGCTTGGGATATAGGCGCAACAAAACTGTATATCTCTGCTACCCCTTCCCGAAATACGGTACAATTTTATATGGGGTTGGGCGCACAACTTGTAAGTGAGGTTGACCCGGAGTTATTTGAACTTGAGCCACACGATATTCATCTTGAGTTGGATATTCGCGTGCCTTGGTAGGCTTTTTATATAGTAGTAGATGAAGGGCTATGATGGTGAAATACAGGTTTGGCGGCGCGATTGTGATGTTGCTACTGGCGTTAATGCTGCTAAGCGCGTTTGACTTTCCAGTAGCGCAAGCGGCAGAGAACCGCGCCAGCGTGTTGTGGTATCAAGGCAGCGCAATAGAATTTAGCGGCTGGAAACTGGACGGCTTGCGTCTTGATGGTGAGGCTTTGACGCTCGACTCGGCGCATGCTAAAGTCGGCAATGACCCCTACACGCCCGGTAGCTATAGCGGCGGCAATTACTTTAACGGCGGCAGCTACTACTATGGAGAAGGGCTTGCCCCTTACTACGGTTCGCCCGGCGGTTTCAACAATGCGATTGCCAGTTGGAACGCCGATACGCCCCCCGGTTCGTGGGTAATGGTAAGTTTGCGTGCGTTGGTGAATGGACACTGGACAAAGTTTTACACGATGGGGGTGTGGGCTGCCGATACTGCCACCGTCCGTAGGCACAGTGTGGATGGGCAGAATGATGCGGATGGGCGGGTAGATACCGATACGCTATCGCTGAACTCGTCTGCCGCCGCTTTCCAACTAAAAGTGACTATGTACAGCGCGAACCCAAATCAGGCATTGCCCCGTCTGTGGCACGTTTCGGTCAATACGGTGCGAAACGGCGCAACTCCCCCTTTTAGCTCTGATAGAAAAGCATGGGGCAAGGATTTGCCTGTACCTGAGCGCAGCCAGATGATTTATCCCGATGGTGGGGAAGTTTGGTGCAGCCCCACTTCCCTTTCGATGGTAATGGCTTTTCTGGATGGCAAATACGGCTTAAGCGGCTTGACTCGCCCCGTGCCGCAAACTGCCGAGGCGACCTACGATTGGATTTACAAAGGTAACGGCAACTGGCTCTTTAACGTGGCGCATGCTACCACTGGGCTAAACGGCGCACTAAACGGCGCGGTGATGCGCTATCAATCGTTGGTGCAAGTGGAACGCTGGATTGAGCAAGGCTTACCCGTGATTGCCAGCGTGGCATATTCGCCCGGGCAATTGACCGGTTCGCCCATTAGCGCCACCGATGGGCATTTGCTGGTAATTCGCGGCTTCGATGGCAGCGGCAACCCAATTGTGAACGACCCCGCCAGCGACCCACGCAAAGGTCAGAGCGTCCGTATAGTATATCCTCGCGCCGCTTTCGAGCGTGTTTGGCAGAATGGTTCGGGTGGGGCGGTCTATTTGCTCTATCCTCGCAACGGCTGGACAGACCCGCGCAACTGGATTTCTCCCGATTATGTCGGCAATCAGTATGCCTACCCTGAAATCGGCAAACTTTGGGGCGATGCCGATGCCGCGACTCTGAACGGCAAGAGTCGGCGCGGTTGGGTATGGGGAACGGGACCCAGCGTTCCGGCTTTGTTGGAAAGTTACGATGAAGGGGTGGATGGGCAACGGGTGGTGCAATATTTTGACAAAAGCCGGATGGAAGTTACCAGTCCGCAAGGAGACCGCAACTCGCTGTGGTTTGTAACTAACGGCTTGCTGACCAAAGAACTGGTGTCGGGCAAGATGCAGGTGGGCAACGGGCGTTTTGAGAACCGCACTCCCGCCAATATTCCGGTAGCGGGCGACCCGGATAGTCCTCTAGCACCCACTTATGCTACCTTTGAGAACCTTGCCACGCTGCCCGGTTTTGAACAGGCGCGGCGTGCGACCAATCGCACCGGGCAATTTGTTAGCGATACGCTCGATAGGCAGGGCAATATTACGCAGGGTAGCTCTGGCGGGCTGAAATACGCTAATTATGACCCGCAATTGGGGCATAATATCCCGGATGCGCTGTGGAGTTGGATGAATAACCCCGCTCGAAGCGGCATTGACAACTGGGTTTTTGTGCTAGGCTATCCGATTAGTGAGCCTTATTGGGTGCAAGTGAATATTGGCGGGAAGCCGGCGCGGGTATTGGTGCAACTGTATGAGCGGCGCACCCTCACCTATAACCCCGCTAATCCGGTGGAATGGCAGGTGGAGATGGGCAATATCGGGCAGCACTATTACCGCTGGCGTTACGGCGGATGAGCAAGTACCGCGTTTGTGGTATAATTTTTAAGGTTAAGCTAGTATAAATTATAAATTTAAGGAATATAAATACTCCTAATGTGGACTTCTACCAAAATCGGAATTGACCTTGGTACCGCAAATGTGTTGGTATATGTAAAAGGCAAAGGAATTGTGCTAAGCGAGCCGAGCGTGGTGGCAATTTCAACCAAAGATAATCGCGTGTTACAGGTAGGCATGGCTGCCTATGAGATGATGGGGCGTACTCCTGAAACAGTCGAAGTGATTCGCCCAATGCAAAACGGCGTAATCGCGGACTACGTTGTTACCGAGGCGATGCTCAAGCACTTTATCAGTCGCGCTACAGGGCGGTTCGCTGTAGTAAAACCGGATGTGATGATATGTATTCCCGCCGGTGTTACTAACGTGGAGATGCGTGCGGTGCATGATGCCGCGATTCAAGCTGGCGCAAAACGCGCTTGGCTTATCCGCGAACCTCTGGCGGCGGCAATCGGCGCTCAAATCCCTATTGCCGAGCCAACCGGCAACATGGTAATTGATATTGGCGGCGGCACAACTGAAGTAGCGGTTATTTCCCTCTATGGTATCGTTACTAGCAATAGCATCAGGGTAGGCGGCAACAAAATGGATGATTCGATTGCCAACTACATCAAGCGCAAGTACAACCTGATGATTGGTGAGCGCACCGCCGAAGAAATCAAGATTCGCATTGGTAGCGCTATCCCAATGGAAGAAGAACTTTCGATGGAAGTACGTGGGCGCGATCAAGTGAGCGGTTTGCCGCGTACCGTCATTGTACGCAGCAACGAAATAACCGAAGCTTTGGCAGACCCGCTCGAATCTATTATCGGCGCGGTGCGAACGGTGCTAGAAGATACGCCACCGGAACTAGCCAGCGACATTATAGATCGCGGTATGGTTATGACGGGTGGCAGTAGCCAATTACGCAATATTAGCCAATTATTGGCAGACGTTACGGGTGTGCCATGCTACGTAGCAGACAACCCGATGAACTGTGTAGCCATCGGTACGGGCGTGGCATTGGAATATATTGACCTCTTGCGCGACTCCCTCAGTGGAGATTACTAATCAGAAAGTAACTACTCAGCCTGTACGAAAAGGGGTGCAGGGGAAATTCCCCGCCGGGGTAAATAAGGGTGTCCCCTATACTCCTTATCTCTCTTTCCCCTTGAGGGGGTTAGGGGGTGAGAAAAACGATTAATCTAAACTGGGTGTGGAAAACCACGCCCTGTATTTATTTTCAAGTGTATTTTTGCCAATCAGGATAAGGGAAGGGGCGGCTAAACTACGCGCCGCCCTGAAATTGGGAAGGTTTATAGACCGCTGACGGTCATATTATCTATGCGAATAGTGGGAGAGGAGATGCTAAAGAGAAATTCAAGGTCGTTGCCTACTTGCGTGACATTTGCCAGCATCTCTTTCATGTTACCCGCGATGTTGATTTCCGCCACCGGATATGCCAGTTTGCCGTTTTCAATCCACCAACCAACTGCACCGCGTGAGAAATCGCCTGTTACAGGGTTGTAGCCGAATCCAATCATCTCGGTGAGGAAAAGCCCTTCTTCCACTCCCGCGATAATTTCTTCCGGTGATGCTTTGCCCGGTTCAATATAGAAATTGGAAACACTTACCCCCGGTAGGCTACCAATACCGCCGGTAGCATTCCCGGTGGTTTTGTGGGCGGTTTTGCGAGCAGTATAGCTGTTGAAGATGAAGCCCTGAAATACGCCTTTGTCAAAAATATTCTTGCGATGTACCGCTACTCCTTCACCGTCAAAGGGTCGAGTGCCACGCAGACCGGGGCGCAAGGGGTCATCTACCAACGTGACTAAGTCAGAACCGATTTTTTGCCCCTCGAAAGGTATCAAAAAAGTAGAGCGTCGTTCTAGCGCCTCACCGCTCAGGCTACCCGCCAACGTGCCAAGCAAATCGCTGGCAACCATAGGATCCCATATTACCGGCATTTTTCTGGTTTTGACTTTACGCCCGCCAATCTTGTTTATAGCGCGTTGTGCGGCGATACGTCCCACTTCTTCAGGCGATTTCATTTCCTTGAAGTTGTTACTGATGGTAAACCACCAACCGTTTTGTTTCTTGCCTTCTGCATCATCCACTACGGCATCTAGCCCAAAGCTGCAATGGCTGGTTTTGTAAGTCCCGGCAAAGCCCAAGCTATTTACCAAACCTATCTGTCTTAGGTTGGTACTAAAAGTAGTGCCGCCGGTATTGTTAATGCGTGGGTCAAAGGCGAAAGCGGCATCCTCGCAACGGCGCACCATTTCCACCTTAACATCGGTTGGAATATCGCCAATCGCCGGGTCCCAGATGCCGAGATTTTCGTTATACTGGAAAGCCAAATCTTCCGGGTCGGGTAGTCCGGCGGCGGGGTCTGGGTCAGAAATCACCGCCATATCCATCGCCCGCAGCACCAAATCATCTAACGCAGCTTTGCTGAAATCGCTGGTGTAGGCTACCGCGGCACGTTTCTCACGGTAGAGCCGTAGCGAAAGGGCTTTTGGTTGCGCCTCATTTAGCAAGTCAACTTTGCCTTTGCGTAACTTCACGCCAGACTCATAGCCTTGCGAAAACAACACTTCCACTTCATCTGCTCCGGCTTCCAGCGCCTTTTTAACCACCGCCTCAGCCAGATTTAAATCTAGTTCTGTGTTTTCCATCCAATCCCCCTATGCGGCTGTGCCGCCAACCGTGATGCTGCTTACCAATACGCTGGGCATTCCCAAACTGACAGGTACGCTTTGTCCATTTTTACCGCACATACCGCCGTTTCCGGCTAACTGGAAGTCGTTCCCTACCATTGTGACTTTTGAAAGCACCTCAGGTCCATTGCCGATTAGGTTCACCCCTTTGACGGGAGTTGTAATCTTACCTTCTTCAATCATGTATGCTTCGGTTACGATAAACACGAAGTCCCCGCTATTTATATCAACTTGTCCGCCGCCGTATTCAACGCAATATAAGCCACGCGGCACAGCCTTGATTAAATCATCAAAAGGAGTTTCACCGTTCAGCATATAGGTATTGGTCATACGAGTCATCGGGTATTTGCGGAAACTCTCACGCCGCCCGTTGCCGGTAGGAGCAACGCTCATTTGGGCGCTACTGATGCGGTCTTGCATGTAGCCGCGCAACAAGCCGTTCTCAATCAGCACATTGTACTGGGTGGGATTGCCTTCATCATCAATATTGAGTGTGCCGCGAGTATGGGGAACAGTTCCATCATCTATCACCGTACACAGTTCAGATGCGACCTTTTCGCCTACCCTATCGCTGTAATTGCTGAGTTTCTTATAGTTAAAATCACCTTCCAGCCCGTGACCAACCGCTTCATGCAACAACACGCCCGATTCGCCTGCGCCCAACACCACCGGCATTATCCCGGCAGGCGCATCTATCGCGCCCAGATTGGTAACAGCCTGTTTCGCTGCAAATACGCCCACTTCTTCCGGTGAGATAATCTGGTCGAAATATTCCAGCCCTCGCCGCGCCGACGCGCTTTTAAAACCCCTTTCCCGCTTTCCGTCTTTCTCCGCGATTACGCTTGCGCGTATAGTAAAAAGCGGTTGCACATCGGCGGCAAGTCGCCCATCGCTGGTAGCAATCAGCACGCGCTTTAGCTCATCTGCAAATATAACCGATACTTTTGAAATCGAAGGGTCATGGGCGCGTGCCGCTTTATCAACCCGGCGAATAATTTCCAGCTTTTCAAGAGCGCGTGCATCAATGGTCGGTTTTTCAATGGGATAAAGGTTTGCGCCTGAAAGGATGGTCGCATCAATGGGGTTTACCTTGCCCTGAGATGAATTAGCAATTTGGGCGGCAGTAGTGGCGGCATGTTTCAGGCTTTCCACCGAGAAATCTTCGCTGTAGGCGTAACCAACAGCGTCGCCTTGTACTACTCGAATTCCCATGCCCTGTGTTATTCCCCCGCTGGATTGGCGCACCGCTTGGTCTTCGTAGTTAAGAAGGCTAGTTTGGCGATATTCGCTGTAAAGCTCGGCAAAATCACCGCCTCTGCTCATGGCAACTGCCAGCAGGTCATTTAAAATGGTTTGATCTATTCCATAGCGGGCTTGGAAAAATCCGAGCGCGGCTTGTGCATTTTCGGTGGTCATTTATATACTCCTTATTTAAGTCTGCTAATTCTCTCCAACAGATTAGGAGATTATACCAATGCCTTTTAGTTAGGGCAATTAGTTTTCCGATTTTAGCAAGGCTGTTGCAAGAAAGAAATTGCCCCTATAAAACGGTTCTCAAAGCGGGTCAGGCAAGGGGCTTAAGCCCCTTGTTTGCGCGAATACCACGCCTTTGCCTGAATGAATTTATTTAGTAGAGCGAGTTTATCAAACTACCATAAATTTATGAAGTCCTAGTACCAAACCTACCAAAAGTCCTATATAAGTCCTATTTCAGGGTTAATTCACTTGCCAGTTTAACGCCCCCCCCCCTTATAATTACTTACTATACATTAATAAACTCCTATAAATTAGCTTGGTTCGTATTTCGACAAGAAAAAGTAACGCTGAACGGAGGTAAGTTATGATTAACTGTCCCAAATGCAATGCGACTAACACTTTTGATGCAAAATTTTGCATGACCTGTGCTGCTTCCCTTATTCAAAACTGCTTGGTCTGCGAGGCAGAGAATCCAATAACGGCTAAATTCTGTAAAGCCTGTAGGGGTGACCTTTCTGCGTTACTGCCGGGTTTGAGTCTGAAGGAGGCAAATTGGTTCAAGGAAGGTTTTGGCATGTTTGGAATAACTGATCGAATTTTAAGCACCCCTGACCCTCTGCTTACTACTTTTCAATCTACAGCTGATGCTTTTGACCTTAAAACTGAGCCTTTGATGTGGAAGATTGGCGTAGATACTACGCATAGTGACATTTATAGACTTAAGTATCCTCATATCCTAGAATTCCTTCCAAATCCCTCTAAGGAGAAGTTCGCGCATATTAATTTAGGTTTATATGCAATTAGAACTAGGTTTATATTGATTGGAGCTTATTATAATAAGATAAAAATGTTTTCTAACTTCCAGTTAAATGAAATCGCGGCAGAATCCTTCTGGTACAAAGATATAAAGTGTACTTGTTCATCTAATGGCGAATTTGAGGTTACAACCAAAATCGGACGTAAGCTAAGCTGGAAATTAACAGCAAAAGGACCAAACCTCCTTGACGTTGCCTTAGTAGCGGGATCTAACGATACTTATTCAAAGTTCACCTCAGTAGATCGAGTGAAAAACAAGGCGAATGAAAGGGATACTGTCTATGAAGCACTTCAACTTTTTGCTGATGCGGTTGATGCCGTTCGATAGCGCAAAGCCACAGACCTGTTAAACTTACGCCCCTTTCCTCTTTTTTGCAGGGAAGGGGGCAAATTTTGCTCATCCATTTCTCCTTACCCAAATTTTAGAGATTTTACGCGCTTGGAAATTGATACCAGCTTTGAGACGTTTGCATTAGCCTATTTACATAATCCCTGCCGAACGCCCCATTTTGGCTGGTCTCGTATCGAATTGGCATGGTATTATTATAATGAGAAAGGGGGTTTGCCGGATGGCTCAAAATTTTCAAAATAGATATTACACCCTAGAAGAGTATCTTAGCCTAGAGAAGCAAAGCTTAGAAAAGCATGAATATTATAAAGGTAACATCTACCTGATGGCAGGTGGAACCCCTAATCATAGCTTGATTTCCAGTAACTTGAACCGGGTATTGGGAAATGCGCTGGAAGATCGCCCTTGCCGGGTTTACACCAGCGATTTGCAAATCTTAGTTAAAGCGCATGGGCTGGTAACCTATCCAGATGTATCAGTGGTATGCGGGGCGGTTGAACATACCTCAGAAGATTCAAACTTAGTCACCAACCCCATTTTGATTGTGGAAGTTCTGTCCCCTTCTACCGCAAGTTATGACCAAACCACCAAATTTCACCTTTACAAAGGATTGGCTTCACTCGTAGATTATGTTCTGGTAGATAGCCGGGGTGTAAATGTGATCTATTTTCATAAACTGAGCTTCAATGAATGGGTACAACGGGTTTATACCGACTTAGGGGAAGTGGTAGTTTTTGAAAGTCTCCAAATCGAAGTACCGCTAGAGCGCATCTATGCTAAAGTGGAATTTGACTCGGCGCCCCGTCTTTTACGTGAGTTGAGCTAATTTTCTTTGGTTCCACCCAACGTTAGCGCCCTTTTTCAGAAGTTGGGTAGCCTATATCTGAAGCAATCGGGGTGAGCTTTTGCATTAGCCTTCATGATTTGAACTAAACACATAATCCCAACCGCAAGTTGGACATAGCCCCCTCGGCATGGTAATATCCTAGTATCGTTGCATGATATTTTTTAGGAGGATTGCTTTCATATTTTGTGTAAGTTGACCATTAAACCGCTTTATTATCTAATGCTGGTGTTGCTGGTTCTGGGCTTCGGCAATTCGATGCAAGATGTGTCTGCTCAGACCCCCCCTACCACTGCGCCGCGACCTTCACTAACGCCCGAAACGCCCCTTCGCAATGTCTATGTTGCCCCTACGCTCACTGCCCGCGCCGCTATCGCGATTGATGCCGATACCGGGAGAATTTTGTATGCCAAAAATCCGCGCCAGTCGCTACCGATGGCAAGCACCACCAAAATTATGACCGTTTTGACCCTTTTCGCCATTCCCGGCACTAGCCTGAGCGATTATACGGTGGTGACTAAGGCTGATTTGGTTGGGGAAGCCAACATGGGCTTAGTGGAAGGGCAGCGTATTCGGGTGCTGTTTTTGCTCTACGGCGCATTGATGGACAGCGCGAATGATGCCGCCACGGCTATCGCGCATTATGCCGGCTCAAAATTGCCCGGCAGTGGCGATTCAATGGCTAAATTTGTGCAAGAAATGAACCGCCAAGCCGCTTTGATGGGTATGGAAAACTCAAAGTTTGCTAACCCGCACGGGCTGGACAACCCTTCGCATTATTCCAGCGCCCAAGATTTGGCGATTGCTGGTTGGTACGCTATGCAGAATCCCGCGATTACCAATATCGTTAAGCTGAGCGAAATTACCGTAGAAGGCAACTACTTTTTCAACATCTCAAACTTTATTCGGCGTTACCCCGGTGCAAATGGCGTGAAACCGGGTGAAACCGATGAAGCGGGGCTATGTTTGGTAGCTTCTGCCAACCGTTTCGGACATAATGTGATTGTGGTCGAGCTTAACAACCCCAATCTTCGCACCGAAAGCGATTTGCTTATGGATTACGCCTTCACCCAGATTCTCGGTAGTGAGAAGCCCGGCGTGAGTCGTCAGCCAATGCTCGGATACATCGGCTTGCCGGAGGCGGGCAAATTACGCCCCTATCGCGCTCTAGTAACCGATTTACAGAGCAACTTTAGCGAGGCGGCGCGTTATTTGCTGGCTTTGCAGGGGCTGTTTGCGAAAATTGAGTGACTTAACACTATGTTAAAGACTCCTTAAAAGGGCGTTAATCGGGTTATTTTATACTGATATTCGCGTTTCGCATATTTCGCTTGAATATATTCTCGTAGAGTCGCTATAATATCAGCTATGAAGAGCGTAGGTTGTGGAATAAAGTCGCGCTTTTAATCGCAAGCCTGTAATCTGTTTGGAAGCAGCTCTAATATAACCCTGTAGTAAGATTAAATTTCTGCGAATAGATTGAGGTTGTATGGCAACAGTACAAGAAAAGCTTGTCACTGCTAATAAAATCGAGTTGCCCGGTGAAAACTCCTCTGAGGTTAAGCGGCGCAAGTTCAAGAAGAAGTTGCGAAGCTCATTAAAAGCTTATCTTTTTATCGCCCCCGCGTTAATCATCCTCTTTTTCTTCCACTTCATGCCGATAATATATGCTTTCTTTCTCAGCCTATATAAAAGAATTTCAGCCGTAAAGGGTATAGTTCCCCCCTCCGAGAATTTCGCCGGTTTTGATAATTACCAAAAGCTGTTGTTTGACGACCCCGATTGGTGGAATGCTTTCTGGAATACGCTCGGCTACGTCACGCTTTCGGTGTTTCTGGGTATTGCGGCGGCTCTTGGGGTAGCGTTGATGCTCGACAAGGTTGCCAGAGGCAAGAATTTGTACCGCACCCTTTTCTTTCTGCCTTATGTTACTTCGCTGATAGCGATTGCCGCAGTCTGGAATATCATTTTCGCCCCCTTCTCCTCAAATGCGCTAACCCGCGCTAATCCAGACCGTCCCGGCGGTTTGGCGAACTGGGTTTTTGCCGCGCTTGGCATTCCGATGCAACGTTGGAGATTGGATGATAGAGGCATCTTGAAATTGTTGTTCGACAACGGGGCGCGTGGACCCGATGCTGGCGCGTTGGCGATAAAGCTGATATTGCTGGCGGTGGCGGTAGGTATAGCCGTGTGGGTTTATCGCCATTTTGAGGGCGGAATCTGGAATTGGATAACGGGCTTGTTGACGACTGCTGCCGTGCTAATCGGTTGGACGGTAATCTTAGAACTAGCTCACTTCTTCACTTGGGATAGTTTCTGGGGCGGACCTAGCATGGCGATGTTCACGATGGTTATAATCTCGACATGGCATATTCTGGGCTTCAACACGGTGCTATTATTGGCAGGTCTTACCAATATTTCGCGGGAACTGTACGATGCGGCAAAGATTGATGGGGCGCGTGGCTGGCAAATGTTTACCAAAATGACCATACCTTTGCTTTCACCCACGCTGTTTTTTATGGTGGTGGTCGGTACTATTGGCGCGTTCCAATCCTTTACCCTGTTCTTCGCGATTTACAACGGTTCTAGTGCCAATCGCAGCGCAACGGTGCTTTCCATCTTCTATTATGATGTAACCTTCGGGCGCGGTTCTGGTTCGGACACCTCCGGTTTCGGTTATTCCTCTACTATAGTAATGATGATGCTGGTAATAATAATGGGTATCAGCTTTGTACAGCAGCGGATACTTGGCAAGCGGGTGAACTATGATTAAGCCTGCCGGAACTACTCAAAAGGTTAAAGCCGGGTCTTTGATGTCTGCCGGCGCCTCCAACAAGCTTGGACAATTTTTCCTGCATGTAATTCTTATTGCCACCTTGCTTTTGATGTTAATGCCTTTCTTCTGGATGGTTGCAACTTCGCTAAAGCCGGCAACCGATGCCACTCCCCAGAGCTTGAACGGCGAGGATAAAAGCATTGCTCGCTTTTTGGGCTTTTTCTTACCCAATGGGCTACATTTTGAGAATTACGGCGATGCTTGGAACGGGCATTATGGGGCGAGCGCAAAAGTTCCAAAAGACTTTTTCGATGCCCCTTTCACCCGCTATTTTACTAACTCTATTATCGTTGGAGTAGCACAGACGATTGGGGTTCTGATTACCTCCACGCTGGCTGCCTATGCTTTTGCTCGCATGAAGTTTTGGGGTTCGGGTATTCTTTTTGGTTTTATTCTGGCGACGATGGCTATTCCCCATGAAGCCAGCTATATACCCAATCTGGTAATTGTGACTCAATTGGGGAATGTGACAAGCGGTTTGGGAACGAATACCTATACCGCCCTGTTTTTACCCTGGATTTCTTCGGCTTTCTATATCTTCTTGCTACGGCAGTTTTTTATGAGTTTACCGCAAGAATTATACGAAGCCGGGCAACTGGATGGTCTTACCGATGTAGGCTATCTCTGGAGAATTGCGGTTCCTCTATCTATGCCCGCGATTCTAACCGTAGCCTTGTTTGCTTTCCAAGGAAGTTGGAACGCTTTCTTGTGGCCCCTAATCGCAGCCCCTACTATTCCGGTTATCCAAACCGGGTTGCGTACCTTCCTCGGCAATTCTGAGGTTGGCACCGAGTGGGATTTATTGATGGCTGCCGCTACTATTGGTATTATACCGATGGTGTTACTGTATTTTCTGGTGCAACGCCGCTTTATTGAGGGCGTTTCGCGCACTGGAATCAAGTAGGCTTGTTCTGGCAGACGTACTTTACGTTCGCTTGGCTTATTGTGTAATCGAGTCTCTTAAAGGAGGAGATTCTTAATGAAAACAATTAACCGAAAATTTTCTGCGCTGCTCGGTATGCTTGTTTTGCTGGCTACGTTGATGGTTGCTTGCGGGGATAATACTGCAACTCCTGTGCCAGCCACAACCACCACTGCTGCCGCTACCACTGCAGCGGCTACAACTGCTGCTGCAACCACTGCAGCGGCTACAACTGCTGCTGCAACCACCGCAGCGGCTACAACTGCTGCCGCATCCGGCGCGGGCGTTACTGTTGATGTAGGCGGTACCAAAGTTACGATTAAACCGGGTGGCGGTCAGAAATTCCAGCCTAAGAGTCAAATCACTGTTACGATTTGGAGCAGCCAAGTCAAAGGTAACGGCGAACGTCTTGCTGCTATCATGAAGGATTTTGAAGCAGCTAATCCTATGATTAAGGTAACGATTGACACTCGCAACGATACCTTCACCTATAATGACATTCTGAAAGCCCTGACTCAGTCGGCAACTGCCGGCGGTATGCCCAATATTGCGACTGGCTACGAAAACTGGGTTCCCGCTTTTGTGGATTCCAAACTCGCCCTTGGTCTGAACAAGTTCATCAGCGGTCAATACGGCTTGAGCCAAAAAGACCTAGAAGACTATCGCCCCAATATGTTGGCGCGTGGTATTTTCCCGCAGTACAACAACGAGACCTATAGCTGGCTTTTCAGCAATAGCGGTCCCGTTATGTACTACAATCAAGATCTAATCACCCAATACGGTCTAAAGACCCCAGATGAGAACTATACTTGGGATCAGTTCGTAGCCGACTCCAAAACCGTCACCGAGAAAAGCGGCGGTAAGACAATAGGTTATATTTTCCCCACTAAATCAGTTTCCGAATTGGTAGCGATGCCGATTTACGCCAGAGGCGGTCAGATATTTGATTATCAGAATAACAAGTTCCTGTTTGACCAGAAGCCCGCACTTGACCAAATCAACATGCTGTACGATGGTGTTAAAGCTGGCTATTTCGCCACTTCTGACCCCGGTGTGGCTAATGACAACCAGAATAAGTTCATCAAGCAGCAATCGCTTTTCTATCTAGCCAGTACCTCCAGCCGTTCGTTTGTGGCTGATGCAATTGCTAAAGGTGGCGAGGGTATCAAGGCTTTCAACTGGAATGCAACCGTACCCCCTCATGCTGCTGGCGTGAAGCCGGTAACCACTCTCTATGGTGGCGCTATCCTCGGCTTCAAGGGCAAGAGCGATGATGAAGATTTGGCGACATGGGAAGTGATGAAGTTTATGGGTTCTTCCGGGTTCCAAGCAAAATGGGCTTCTGCCAGCGGTTATGTACCTGCTACCAAAAGCACCGTTGACGACCCAACCTATAAAACCTTCCTTGCGGCTGCTCCCCAGAACAAAATCCCGCTCGTAGTTTACGATTATGCCAATGCTTCTGAGCCGAAACTAGGTCAGTGGCAGCAGGTGCGTGACATCGTGGACAACAACGTGGATGCGCTGTTCCAGGGCAAGGGTACTCCTGCCGATACCGTCAAAGCTATCAACGACCAAGCGAACGCTACCCTCAAAAAGTAACAAAAGCTGGTTAGCAAAGACTAAAAAGAACTCCCCGTTGCATCTTGGCGGGGAGTTTTTCTATGCTGCTTGCTTATTGAGAGCTTTTATTAAGAGTAGGCTATGGTTATTTTTTACGAAACAGGTTTTTTAATGGGGATAAGTTTGATGCCTCAAAAGTTGTAGTTTCTGTCAGCGACCCCTATAATGGTTAAGGCTAGGATGCTCTTACCTGAGAGCAGATAATATTCATTTAATTTGGAGCAAAATAACATGCTAAGAATAGAATTGTTCTCGATAGTGCTGGCAGGAGAACCGTTGGCAACCACACAAGAAGGTAATACCGCTACTGTTTTGCGGATGGCGTTGTTTATGCTGGCATTGTTGATGTTCATGTTGCTGGCTGGGCTGGCGTGGCGAACCTTGCCTTTTTTGCGTAAAATTATACCCACTCCGCAGGAAGTGGAGGAGCGAGAGCGACTTGCGGCTGAACAAGCTGCTGCTGCTGCTGCCGCTCGTCCTAAACGCAGCATCAACCTTACTCAACTGGAACCGCTACAGGTAAAGCCTACTATAGCCGAGCCAAACGCGGAGGATACTGCACTGGTTGAGACGGGCGCGGTGATAAACGCTGCCAACGACTTGAGCGGGGATAACCCGCCGCAGAGTTAACGCAATTTCTCAGGCGTACCCGGCAGACTTGAGGTTTTGCCGGGATTAGCTATAGCGCCACTTGTAATAATGCAACCCCACGTTGCCCATCTCCACTTTGAAGCCGTTCGGGTTGTTGGGTGTAAAGGTAAGGGTGCGGCGTTCAAATAGCTGCACCAATACATCTTGTTCTGCCCCGCCTACTTTGGTGCGTATCCAGTAAGCTTCGCCGATGGGGAAGCCAATCGCGCTTACCCAATCGAAAATGCTCCCGTCCGTGTAGGTATTTGCGCTGCTGTCGTAGATTCGCCCTTGAATTTGAAACCAATTAAAGAACACGTCCGGTATATTGTGTCCGGTTTCGGGAACGTAATATACATTACGGGCAAGAGGCGCAAGCGTGTAGTTGTAATTTTCTCGCCCCTTTGCGTCCAGCGTTGCTGCTACCGCCCCGCTATCCGGCGCGACTTTTCCCCGTGCTACAATCTCTTTGAAACTGGCGTAGGTCGGGGCAATATCGTTCAACCCCGGTGTATCGTTAGGGTCGCCTGCCACCGCTACCCGGCTCGGCTCTCGCTGGCTAAAGCTGTTATCGCCCATTTGCTGCCGTCCACTGGTCATTTCCACTACCAGCAGTCCATTGGTTACAGAACCGCTCGTTCCTTTGGTTAGTTCCATCCGCGCTTTATCAAAATAAACCACCTGCCGGCTTCCGCTTGTGGCTTCGGTATAGGCTTCGCTAACGCTGTGATTTGGCGCGAGTCCCCATAGCCAACTTCTTCCGGTAGCCGCTCCGGTGAGTAGCGGACGGTCTGCTCTACTCCAGTTATTCTCAAAGGGTTGTGCCAATGTTGGAAAGAAGCGATATGACAACGGGGTTGCCTTATAACCGCCTATGAGCAACGCTGTACGGGTTACATCTGCCATAAGCGTGGCATCCAAGCGTAAATTGCCATCCGCTTGGTAAAGCTTATCACCGGGCGAATGATAACGCGGGTCACCGCTGCTACTATCGCTGGCATCCTCATTGAAGAAAATCGCGCTACCCACCTGAGACTCCCAGAAACTGCGCTGGTCACTATATTGATTCGGGTCACGCGCCAGCGGGAAAAGGTCGCCGATGGTATAAACCTGATATTTCAAAGCGGGTAGGTAGTTTTTCACCAAATCGCTGCCTTCACGGGCAAGCTCATTGCTACTGCCCGGAACTGAAATAGCGTAGAGGGTTTGGTTGGTCGTGCCATCGCGAGGGTAGCCAATCATATCGAGGTTGATTACCGTAGCGATAGGGCGTTGGGTGTTACGATTTTGCAAATATTGGCTTACATAATAGTGACTGCCCAGATAACCGAACTCCTCGCCATCGAAAAATATCAAATCAATGTCGTCTTTAAACTGTACATTCTTCAGTAGTCGCCCGATTTCCAGCAATACGGCAATTCCGCTACCGTTATCATTTGCGCCATACGCCTGTTCATTGCAGATGGGAGGGAACATGCGTATTGGGCTACTGTCCAGATGGGCAGTAAGTAAGTGGCGTTGGGTGGGGTTTGTGCCGGGTTTGTGGACGATAATATTTTGCAGGCGCGTTTCTCGCAACCCCTCCACATAACCGCTAAAGGTTTGGATTTCTACCGTCAGCCCAAACTCTTGCAAGCGATTCTTTATATAGGTGATGGCAAGGTCATGTCCTGTGTCGCTTACACAACGCGAGAAACGGCTGACTGCTTGCACTTCGGCTACCAGCTTTTCAGGAGAAACTTGTGAGATTAAATCTTGCAAGGTGGCGTTAGTAGGTGGGGCAGCCACGCCCGCAACAGGCAGATAGCAAAGCCACTGTATAGAAAGGTAAACAACGAGAATTAAAGCATATTTTTTCATATTATTATTCTTTCATTATCTGACAACAGCATTTCATTATTTTAATATTAACAATTTGATATAGTAAAAACTAGTGTTATACCTTTATAATAAACATATCTAAATAAATTCTGCATATTTCTCAGGGTAGTTGCAAGAAACGTTTTTAGGGTAATAACCTATTGCACCATCTTTCCGAACTTGCACTGCCTTAAACTTTGCTTAGTATTATAGCTATATCGCAATATGTATTGTAAAATTAAGATAATAATAGTTGGAAATAAAAAGCATCTGTAAGATATGAGCTAATGCTGCATGTGAGGAATCCTATGCTGAAAAAAGATGATATTAGCGGAATATTTGCAAAGGGCAACTACCAGAACGGTAACGGCAAGCATAGTGATGTGGTGCACAAAATCGATTCCAGCCAAACTGCTGCTGAGATTCTGTCACAACCCTCACATATTAATCGCGGTCAACGCAGCGCTCTGACTCAGCCCTTATCCAATCCGCTCACACCTCGCGCTCGCTATGTCTCCAAAAATCCTGCTCCTGCCCAAGTGCAAAGTCTTCAAGTTGTAATGTCGGGTAGCTTAGTTGCTTTTTCCACTAGTGCCTTGCTTTCCTTGCTCAATGTCCAGAAGCAAACCGGGATGTTGCATCTCTATAATGAGGATACTTTCGGCTTCATTTATATTGAAAAAGGTGAAGTTTACGATTCCAAATTGGATAATATGACCGGGGCGTTGGCGTTGTTTCAGCTTTTTGGCTGGAAAATCGGGGACTTTGCTTTCGAGGTAAACGTACCGCCACCCGGTCGTCGCACCATTCAGGCATCTTTGCCGGTATTGCAAGTGCGGGCTACCCTTTGGCTGGATAACTGGAATAAGCTGAACCCGATTATACCAACAACTTCGCATCGTATCGGTATTGCTTCTGACCCGGGTACTAATGTGGTGATTGAGCCTTACCACTGGGCAGTTCTAACGAAGATTGTCAATTCCCCGATTAGTATGGCACAACTCGCCTCTGAGTTGAATCAGGACGTAATGACCGTAACCCGTATTGCTGTTGATTTGGTGAAGATGAAGGTCGCGGTGGTGTATCCGCCCGCCTCCGAACCGCCGTCCGAAAGCTGATGCCGCTATAATTTGAGAAAAGCGCAAGAGACAAGGGGTTTTCTGCCCCTTGTTTTGTTTTTATAACTCAGAGCGGTTGTAAAGTCGGTATTCCCATTTCCAATGCCCTTATCCAAACCCTTTTGAGAACCGTTTTTATAGGGGACAATTCCATTTTTGCGGGAGTACCTAGTAATGCAGGGGTAGCACGCTATAGGTGAAAAAAGTTGGAGGTGACTACTTGTGGATTGTCAAAGAGAACCAGCCGAGTTTGCTAACCGATCTGGAAGTGTTATTTGGGTCTGAGCCGACCCCTCCGGGAGGTTCGCCCTACCCCACCGATTTCAGTTGTGTCAGGAGCGTGGATAAAAGTCACGGGCGGTTAGAAGAGAGAAAAATCACCGTGAGCAGCCTGTTGAAAGGCTATAGTCTCAGGTCTTACCTGAAACAGGCTTTCAAACTGGAACGATGGAGGACCGATGGGACAGGCAAAACACCTTATGAGGTGCGGTAAGGTATTACGAGCTTGGCGGTAGGGGTAGCAGATGCCACTCGGTTGTTAAAAATAGCCCGATCCGCCTAGGGTATAGAGCACAAACTGCATTACCGGCGAGGTGAAACAATGGGAGAAGATTGGTACAAGGTTCGCACCGGGCAAGTGCCGCAGGTTTGGGTCGCTTTAAATAATGCAGGTTTAGGATTATTGGCTAGGGAAGGTGTTTCTAATGTAGCCGAAAGAAGAAGAGAGTTAGCTTATCGATCTGCCGAGGCTGTGAGGCTTGTCTTCTCATGAAATATTATTTCTTTTGGCTGACTTTGCAAAAGCCCTGACAGAAATCACAATCTCATTTTACAGAAAAATAAACATGTTATATCATTACATGAATAATATTTCCGGTATTAATAGTTATATGAGGAAAATTTATGACCTCGCAACCTGTTAAAGATAATAAGTGGCAGCTTTTTACCTCGCATGGGCTGGCGCTAATTTCGTTGTTGAATACGCCGGGTAAAACCATTCGCGAGATTGGCTACTCGCTTGACCTTACCGAACGTGCGGTATCACGAGCTATAACCGACCTAATCGAAGAAGGCTACGTGGTGAAAACCCGTTTGGGGCGGCGTTGCTTTTACCGGGTCAACGAAGAAAAAGTCTTGAAATTCCCGCTCGGTATAGGCTATGAAGATTCACCACTCATTACCGTGAAGGCGCTTAAAGCCGAGAATCTAGCGACCCACGCCGAACATCTGGATAATCCAGATGATGCGCCGGTGCGTAAAAAGGGCGACAAAGCAGCGGTTTCGGGTGCATAACGGCATAGTATAGATGAGAAGGTGAGGGCTGGCACGATGAATCTCGTTATCCCATCCTTAGGAAAACTGCTATACACGCCAACGGCGGCAGCTACAAGCGAAGGCATGAGTCCGGTTTTACAATTTCTGCTTGTGCTGGCACTGGTTATTTTTGCCGCCAAAGCAGCGGGCTACCTTAGCGCTCGTCTGGGGCAACCTGCGGTGTTGGGCGAATTGCTGGCGGGTGTTGTTCTCGGTCCCAGCCTGATAAACCTGTACAATCTGGGCTTTATCCAGCCTGAAAATCGCCCTTATCTGGAGAACACCCTCAAGATAATTGCCGAATTGGGCGTAATTTTCCTCATGTTTATGGCGGGTCTTGAAACCAACTTAAGCGAAATGTTTAAGGTGGGCAAGGTTGCGGTATTTTCTGGGGTAAGCGGCGTAATCTTCCCGATTGCCTTTGGTATTTTGGTGGCAATGCCGTTTGGTTACACTTTTGAAAAGAGCCTATTTATCGGCATCATACTAGCGGCTACCAGTGTGAGTATTTCGGCGCAAACAATGCTCGAACTGGGCGTACTACGCAAGCGCGAAGGGGTTGCGCTGCTTGGCGCAGCGGTTTTTGATGATGTGCTGGTGGTGCTGGTACTCTCCTTTTATCTGGCAATGGTGGGTGGCGGTAGTGGTGGTGGGGCGCTTGAAATTATAGTGGTAATCCTGAAAATGGCGGCTTTCTTCCTTGTTACTGCGCTGCTCGGCTTAAAGGTTTTACCGTGGGCGTTGTCGCGGGTTAAAAAACTGCCAATCAGCGAAAATATAACAGCTACAATGGTAGTTTTGGTGCTGCTAACGGCGTGGGCTGCCGAATATTTGGGAGGCGTGGCGCTGATTGTAGGGGCGTTTATGGTGGGAGCACTGGCGGCGCGTACCCGTTTCCGGCACGAACTGGAAGAAAAATTTCGCACAATAATTTACGCGCTGCTCGTTCCGGTATTCTTCGTCAGTATAGGGCTGTTGGTAAATTTGGGCAGTATAAACGGCGAGGCATGGTTCTTTGCCGGGTTGGTGTGTGTGGCTGCTATTGTCAGCAAAATAATCGGTTGTGGACTGGGGGCGCGTCTCACGGGCTTTAACAATCTTTCTAGCTTGCGGTTGGGAGTGGGCATGGTATCACGCGGGGAGGTCGGGCTGATAGTGGCTTCGGTTGGTATTTCTGAAGGAATCCTAAATCAGCAAGTGTATGCGGCGACGGTTTTGATGGTTCTCGTCACTACGCTTTTCACGCCCTTTGCTTTGAAGCTGGCATTTCGGGGCGAGAAAAGAACCGATGCGGGCATAAAATCGGCGGAACAGGTCGAAGTTAGCGGCGCGAACTAGCGTAAAAGAGAGAATTTATAAATGAGTAATTATTATCTGGCTGTGCTGGTGCTGGACGATGAGGATTTCGAGGAAGAAGTGATTAATCTGTGGGCTGAAAAAAATGCGCGGGCGATAACTGCGCTGGATTGCGAACAGTTTTTGATGCCGCGCAATTTCACCCGTGATGATTTGCCCCTTTTCCCCGGTTTGAGTGCGCTTACCGAATTGGAAAGAAGCGAACGGCGTTTGCTGTTCTCGGTAGTCGAGAGCCGCGAAGCCCTGCAACAGCTTTATGAAGAAACTCGTCACAAAACCGGAGCGGAGATAAAACCGGGCAAAGCTCTGTTTTTTGGCTTGCCGCTGGCGTTGGTGGCGGGTTTATAAAGCCTATAGCGGTTTACGCATCCGCACCGTGTAGGTTGGCAATCCTGCTACCGCATTGTAACGTTCGGTGCGCTGCGCTTCGGGTAAGTCTCGCTCGTCCTGATAAATCAGGCAATCGTTGCCTATGCCGCTGTTCTCCTGCAAACGCTGCACCTCTTGCAAGAAGCAGCTTTTGATAAAAATACAGTTATCGCATTTCTGATGCTGCTTGCGTTCTACTATCAATTCGTAACCCATCTATTTTTCTCCCTGATGAAGGTAATCAGAATAACGGTTTATTCTTTGCGTATTATATAATATCCCTGCGTGGGGGGCGGTAAGCGATTTCCCCGCGCTTTGAAGCTGTAATAAGAAATCTTTGAAGGATGAGGCGCTATGAAAACCATCGCGGAACGACAGCGCGAAGCAGCCCAACTGTTGGGCGACGATTTAAAGCATCCCAGAGTAGGAGCGGTGCTTGGGCTGGTCGAGGAATTGGGCGAACTGGTAAAAGAGGTTATGGAGCGCGAGATTTACGGAGTGGATAACCCCGAATTGCGCCACAAAATGGGCGATGAAGTGGCGGATGTGCTGTTTAGTCTGTTCGAGGTTTGTAGCGCGTACAATCTGGAACTAGAAGAAGTGTACGACCGCAAGCTGGACAAAATTCGCGGTAAGTTGCCGGAATGGCAGCTAAAATACGCGGAGGGCTTGCGCCGGGTACGCGCTCGCTTGGATTAAACGATGGCGCAACAGAAACCCAAGCTAGTTTACTGGAAACAGGGCTTAGCGGTGAAGGCTTCCAAAGTGTACCTTGACGCTAATTTCATCGTCGCGCTGGCGCATCCTGCCCACATTTGGCATGCCAATGCGCTGGCGTTGTTGGCGCATTTCAACGAGCGCAACACCGGATTGACGCTTTCGTCGCTGGCTTTGAACGAGGCGATTTATCAGCTAATGCGCTTGCGTGAGAAGGAGAGCGACTCGCCCGAAGCTGTCCCTAATTTGTCGCTGTGGCTGGACGACATTTTGCTACGTTCGCCCCTCTTGCGCCTGTTTGAGCCTCCCGACCTCGCCTTTCATCGCAAAACTCTGAAAGCGATTGCCGAGCATGAATTAGACCCCACCGACGCTTTTCACTATATCGCGGCACGTCACCTCAATTGTCCGTTGCTTAGTAATGATGCCGGCTTTCAGAAAATCCCTGATGAACACCTGCTCATAGTGACCTTCTTTTGATTGTGGTAAAATCGGGAAAAGGAGAAAGAGGATGGCTAATAGTTCTTTTGTAACGGTTATCGGCAGCGGTAGTTGGGGTACTACTCTGGCATGGCTGGTGGCGCGTAAGGGCAGACGCACCGTATTGTGGACGCGCACCCAAGAGGAAGCGGAGTTGCTACGCGCTGACGGCGAGAACAAACGCTTTTTACCGGGCGCGAAATTTCCCCCCGCGCTTGAAATGACCGCAGACCTTGAAAAAGCAATTTCCCCCGGTTGTGAAATGGTTATCATGGCGCCTCCTTCCGGCTTTATGCGTAACGAGATGCAGATGTGCCGCCCCTATTTCGACAGCCTCTCCGAAATGCCGGTGGTACTTAGCGCGGCTAAAGGCTTGGAAAAAGATAATCTCTACCGCATGACCGAAGTTATGGCGCAGGAGTGGCCCGAAGGCGAAGAAGCGGGTAAAATCTGCGCTCTTTCAGGTCCGAATCTGGCGCGGGAAGTGGCAGAGGGCAAACCGGGCGCAACCGTTATTGCCGGACGCAACGCTGCTTCCACCACACGCGCCCAGCAGTTGATTACTTCCGCTACTTTCCGGGTCTATACCAACCCCGATGTAATAGGAGTCGAGCTTGCGGGTGCGCTCAAGAATATTATCGCGCTTGGCGCAGGGGTGGCGGATGGGCTACATTCGGGCGACAATGCTAAGGGCGCGTTCCTTACTCGTGGCATGGCGGAAATCGGCAGGTTGGGGGTGGCATCGGGCGCAAATCCGCTCACATTCCTCGGTTTGGCAGGGCTTGGCGATATGGTAGCGACCTGTTTCAGTCCCTACAGTCGCAACCGTCATGTGGGGGAAGAACTGGCGACTGGCAAGAGCCTTGATGAGATTCTCAAAGGGATGACGCAGGTGGCAGAAGGGGTCTATACCACCGTTTCGGCGCGGCGATTGGCTGCCCGTTACGGTGTGGAAATGCCTATCACCGAGCAGTTATACCAAGTTATGTTTGAGGGCAAGAATCCGCTCATCGCCATTACCGACCTGATGTTGCGCGAACCTACCGGGGAGATGTACGGGTTTACGATATAAACGACATATCCCCGCTTTGTATATTAGTAAGGTATGCAGTAGAGATAACAAAAAACTACTACTCATAGTTCATCATATTGTTGCAGGTAAAACGCTATGCCTATTAGCTGGAACGAGATTCGCAGCCGCGTCCTCAAGTTTTCGCAGGATTGGTAGGGGCGCATCGCGATGCGCCCTCGTTTGGTGGAGTTTTTTGTTGGTGATATGGCAATAAAAGAAGGGCGGTTCGCCTGTGTCCCGTAGTGGGTACGAACCGCCCCTACAAAAACGATTTTCTTGGTGGTTTGGGGAACCGTTGAAAATATAAATACTGCCTATGCAACAGCCCTGGAAAATTAACCCGTTAGCCCCAACCCCATGAGATTTGTGCCTTCCAAAGAAGGAGTGTGTCGAGCTACGCCCTTACAAAATCACCTCGCGCCCTTGCCCAAATCCCTTTGAGAACCGTTTTATAAAGGACAATTTCTTTCTTGCAACCGCCCTACTCAATATTTAGAATATTGTAGATTGGTGCCTATGGTGATATAATGTACAATTGTAATGCAACTTCGCTAAAATCTAACTCTAATCTAATTCTAGCATTTTCAAATTAACAAGCATCATTAATAAAAGGAATCGGAAAATGGTCAGACTTATGGTTCCTTTTCAGATTTAACCCGATTTGATGTGGGTTATTTATCGCATATTTAGAATTACGGAAGGAAAGCAATTTGATGAGTGGTAAAGAAAACTTTGGGGCAACTCCCTTTATCAGGGTACGGGGAAAATCAAGAATTATTTTGCTCGCTTTTGCGCTTTTAGTCGTAGCTCTTTTGGTACTATTACAGAGTCCTAAAAAGACATTATTTGCCGCATCCTGTGCAGTACCGTCGGGTAGTTACGCTACTATAAGCAGCGCTCTGACTGCTGGGGCTGGCACTTGCGACACTATTAATGTGGCAGCAGGCACCTACAGTGAAGTCCTTACCATTACCTACCCGGTTATTTTGCAGGGAGCTGGCGCTGCAACTACCACAATCAAAGACCCTGCTACCGTCAGTCCATTTGCCGCTGTTTTAATCAGCATTAATGCCAGTAACGTGACAATCGACGGCTTTACCATAAGTGGCGCTGGTGCATTTACTACAGACAATGCCGTTTTTACGACGAAAACTTCCACTAACCTGAATATTCAGCATAATATTGTCCAGAATTTCTTCCATGGTATCGTATTGACAGGACCGGATGATGCAACTGAGTCTGGCGGTAATGTCATAAGCAATAACACGATAAGCGGTATTTATGGGCAGGGTCGAGCGATTGAAATGTATAATAATTTCTACGCTACGGTTCAAACCAATATCATTACTGATTCTTATATCGGAATTTCCTCTGAATATGCTACCGCCGGAACCGGCACTACCCCAATGTTGATTACCGGAAACACCATAACCTCAAGAGATACTGGCATATATTTTCGTGAATTATTAAACACCCCTGTACCTTACACTATTAGCAATAATAATATGCATACCGCCGCCATAACGGATGCGACTACCCAGAAGCAGAGGGGTATGCTTTTTGTCCATATAGATGGAAATACAAGCCTGAGTGTAAGCAACAATAATGTAGATGGAGCTTTAATTGGGGCTTATATCTGCGGTGTGAGTGGTTCAGCAGGTTTGACCATTACAGGCGGTACTTTAGATAACAATGAAACCGGAGTAGTGCTTGAGAATAATAGTGTGGGTAGTCAAAATTCTACTCTTTGTAGAGTTCAAGACACTCGCAACCCCCCCAACGTCTTTACCTTTGGAGGATTAGTAACCCTCAGCGGTGTTACAATTCTGAATTCTAGAGACAATGGCATCTGGATTCGTGATACCGATAATACCCTAACTGCTGCTAACTTTATCAAGTTAGTATTGACTAATGCAACAGCAATTACCAATTTTGGTCTTGATTGTGTAAGGATTGAAAACCCCAATGCCGTGTTCGTCCCTAATAACGCTGCTTTTAGCGGACAGAGCGGAAGCCAATTATATATGGAATTAGTCCTTAACCCCAATGATATTGATGCAACCGCTACTACATTTGAGGGCGCACTGGGTAATTCCCTTTCTGGGACGCAATTACAATACGTTAAGGACCACAATCATTACAAGTATCAAGACAATACCTTAGGAAATATCTTTATCAACCAAACCGGTATGATTGTAACGCCTAAAAATTTCCTTATTGAAACATTAACCACTGATTTGCAGAGCAAAGCTGTCAATTTTTCTGTCGCAAACACCGCGCTATCTCCCGGAACACTTAATTGGTCTCTGGGTACCTTTATTTATAGCGGCGAATTAAGCAACTGGTTATCCTGCGCTGCAACAAGCGGAAGTATAATTCCGGGAAATTCAGTTGATGTTAGTTGCACGCTCGTTGTAATTGGTCGTCCGGGTATATATCAGGTAACTATTCCGGTAGATTCTGAACCTACCACTCCTCCTATATTGAACGCCAATCAATTTGTCACTATAACACTTATTGTCAGGTATCCCGAAGCAGGGGATTTGGTTGCCCAATTAAGAGTCACTCCTGATCGTGAAGTTTCCAATGTACTGGGTAGCACAGTCACCTACAATATGCTGGTTAAAAACATCAGTAATTCGGGAACTGCGCGGCATATTAATGTTAGAGTTCCGATTGATCCTACCTTGGAAACAGGATATGCAACCTTTAACAATCCAAACGCTTGGGTAAAAGCGATTGTTCTTGATGTTCCTGCGCCCTATGTTCTGATTGGATTACCAGACCTCGGACCCGGCGCAACTGTAGGAGGTACACTGGTATTTCGTGTAAAGCAAGCTGATATTACAATAGGTAGCAGTATCTTTGCTCGATTTACCCTTGACTGGAACAACGGAATACAGCCCGTTAATACAATCAGCAACGGCGCACGTGTTTTCTTTTCTGCTAATGGCGACAGGAATGAAACTGATGGCAATGTGTTGCTATTTTCACCTCCTACCAGCCAAGTTAAAAGCGGTGACAGCCTAGATATTTCATCCGATTTCTACGCTCCGTCAGAAGTAGTTGATTTGTGGTACACCGACAAAAACGGGCAAAGTGTATCGCTTGGTTCTCAATCGGCTAATCGAGATGGAACCCTAGTTATCCACTTCTCTACCAAACCTCTGACGGCTGACGAATCCTATGTAGTGGCGGGATACGGAAGACGCAGCGGTATAACGGGTAGAATCGTTCTTTATATGTTGCCATAACTGCTAAAAAAACCGTAGTAAAAATTGCATTCTATAATAGAGCCGGCTCTTAGTAGCTGGCTCTATTGTAATAGCAGGTTTAACCCTCTTAATATCTGAGCAAAATAATTGAAGTTCGGTAATAAATCATTCGAAAATAGATTCGTTATTCTCCTCAAAACGTTATTTGTCAAGGAATTTTTCGTAATAGCTTTATTTGCTTTATTCCTCCTAACTGATTTATTACATAACACTAGGCTAAAATCAAATCCACTATTAAATGTCTTTCCTACTATTTTTCTTTTCATAATAATAGCAGGGATACTAACTGCTAAATCTGGAAAACCTGATTCACAGCAACCTAATAAAAAGCTTCTTTTGTTTTTATTCATGTGCCATTTTTTTGCAGTTATAGGCGTTTTTTCCATTCAGGGATTGCTGTTCAACAACATTGGCTATCAATTCTTTTGGTTTGAGCCGGGGATTTTAGGGCTATGCTTTTTTATCTTCTTATTAATGCTTAAGCTAGGGCTTGACCGGAATCGGTATAGCTATGAGGTGTCTCTATTCTTCTTCCGGTTGCCTTTCTTTATAATTTTATTCCTTTTGCTATTGACCTTGATATTAGTATTGCAAACTATTTTTTATCCTTTGCTACCGGGTCGTGCCGATATGCTACCGCTGGTACAGAATGCGGCAGATTCTTTCATTAAGGGCTTGCCACCCTACCAAATGTATCGCTTGCCAACTGTAATAGACCATGTATCACCTGTCGGTTATCTGCCTGTTACTTGGTTACTATATGTTCCGTCAGTTTTAGTACATATTGACCCGCGTTGGATGCAGTTGCCGGCGACGCTGGCGCTTTCAACTTTAACTTATGAACTTGTTAAAAGGAAGCTTAATATTTGGTGGAGTCTTATACTGCTTGCCATTACCCTAAATTTATATAACATCTGGCGGCACGACTTATATTTATTGCCCTACACTGCTCTGTTAGCTACCGCTTTATTCTGCTTTGGTAATAAACGTTGGACTATGGCCACTATTCTTTTCGCCCTATGTATTTGCGCCCGCCAGACCTGCCTTCCTATTATTCCTTTCTATTTTCTTATTCTCTGGCGCGAGAAAGGGCTGAAGCAAGCCTTACTGAATTTTTTGATTTTTGGGGTTGTTGGGGCTGGCGTAATTGTTCCATTTTTATTATGGCAAGGCGAGACTTTTGTTTATAGCATTGTGGGCGGTACCCTTAGATGGGATACTGTTGATGCCAAGCTTGATAGCTCAGTTTTCAGCGCCGCCTCCCAACGAGCAGCGGAAGGGCTTGAAATGCCCGGCAGGTTCGGTGGGTTTAGCCTTGTTCCCGTCATATCTCTTATAATCCCAATGCACTCCAACGCTTATTTCTTCTGGCTGCTCGCTTGGTTTATGCTAAGTTTAGTAGCGCTATTAGCCGGACTGCTAGAACAAAAACCTGTGAAAGCAATGGGCTTAATGCTCTTACAGATGCTGCTCTTTGTTATCTTTTTGGCAGGAGATGAAGTTCATTATGCGAGTGAAATAGGCATAATCAGTCTATTCTATGTGGCTTACACTTACAAGCAAAGCTTAGAAATATCAGGGCAATTCAGAGAATACAAAAACAATCAAAAGCTTTGATTCGCCAAAATGGATTCTAACAAAGCGCATAATTTTGACAATAATTACTTTATCATCATATGAAACATCCGCCAGTTTGTCCAAAAGGGTTGGGGGTGTTCAAGGGCGGTAACGAGCCATTTTCGGCTGGTGGCTATGTACTTGTGGCATTTGGAGCAAGCGGCGCATTATAGGAATCATCTGCGCCACCTGCCCCGTACCTATTATTACTGAGCGAAAGCCTTCCGTAGCTCGGCTGCAACATCGGCATGGGCTTTACGCGCCAAATCAATTTTGGCAGCCATACCCCAGAAACCGTGCATTACACCTTCATAGGTCAGCACTTTTGCGGGAATACCTTCTACTTTTAGTTTCTCGGCGTATTTGACCCCTTCATCGTAAAGCGGGTCGTATTGCGCCAACACTATTAGTCCCGGAGGCATATCCTCAAAATCGGCAGCCGTTAAAGGCGCGGCATACGCATTCTGCGAGTCTTCGGTACGTCCTAGATAACTATCCCAGTAAATTTTCATTGCCTCGGCGGTAAGAAAATAGCCTGTACCATGCTCTTTGTATGAATTTGTGCCGGGATAATAAAAATCTACCACCGGATAAATCAGCACTTGGTAAAAAATCGGAGGAAGATTTCCGCGGTCACGCGCTGCTACACAGGCAGAGGCTGCCAAGTTTCCGCCCGAGCTATCGCCACCTACCGCAATCCTGTCCGGGTCTATTCCCAGACTGGCAGCATTATCATAAACCCATTTGGTAGCATTATAGCTTTGCTCCATCGCTACCGGGAAAGGATATTCTGGCGACAAGCTATATTCCACCGAAATGACCTTGCAGTCTGCCAAATTAGCCAAAGTTCGGCAAGGGGCTTCGTGAGTCTCGATACTGCCAAAACGCCAGCCTCCACCATGGAAATAAACCAGCGCGGGCATTTTGGGTTTGTTGGAGGGGGTATATATCCGTATCTTTACATTACCGCTATGAGTTGTAATGGTACGATCCTCGGTTTTGTAAATCGGTTCAGGGGGTCCTGCCAACTCAACAAAGGTTCTAAGCGCGTATTTGCGACCTTCTTCGGGGGTCATAAGATAGCGCGGTGTTACGCCTGAAGCGAGTAACTCGTCCATCAAGGCTTTAGATTGTGGCTCCAACGGCATTCTTCTGTCTCCTCTTTTTTTAGCGACCGCTTAAAACGCGGATGCGATCGGCGGAACGATTTGCCCAAAAATCATTGGTATTAGGTGCATTTTGCATAACGTAATTATAAGCGTTGATTGCCTCTTGGCGTTTATTCAGTTTCTCATAAAATTCGCCAAGATGATATGCCGCTTCAACAAATTTCGGATTAAGTTGTAAGGCTATATTATATTCTTTTATTGCTTCGTCGTTTTGTTCTGCTGCTGCTAGACCCATCGCATATTTATTATGTCCTGCAACATTCTGGGGGGCGCGTATTGTTGGTTCTTTCCAAGCAGACAATGCTTTTTCACTCTCGCCCATTGCCGAGAAAATATCACCTAGCACGTGATACGGATTGACTTCATTCGGTACAATTCTTATTACTTCTATCAGTTGTTGCGCTGCTTCCTGTAAATCACCTCTTTTGAAATAGTAAACGCCTAAATCATAGTGGGACTGATAATCCAGCGGGTTGCGTTTTACCGCATCTAGCAGCCTACCGAGTTTTGGGTCGGTGGTAATGGTCTGACCCGGATTAGCGGCAGCGGCGGCGGGGTCAACTATGCCAGAACGCCCGCGTGGCGTTACTTTCAGCACTGTAACTCCGGGGTTCTGGTACGCTACTTCCAACAAACTCATGCTCACCATCTTGTCGAATTTGTTAAGCCCTGCATCACTTACCAGTGGGTCGTAACAAGTCGGGGTGGTTGAACGGATTGTCTCACCCAATTCGCCCGGATAACAGGAGCGAAATACATCCGACTCGCGTTCGATAATACCAAGATGAATATAGGTGATGTGGTAATAATTTATTAAGCTAAGCGCTGATTCAATATCTGCCGTATCGTATATATCATGAATGTCGCCAGAACCGCCGCCGTTGCCGCTACGTTTCCAGACTTGCAAATCGTAATGCTGTTGGGATTCATGGTGGTCGTATCCTAGCACAATTGGCAAGCCCGTATTTATAGCAATCCAACTGCCATTTCCCCGATAGGGCCAAATGCTTGCCTGTAGCACTACCGGCGTACCCTGTATTTTATCGTAGAATTCGTGCAGGGATTGTGCCTCATATAACATATCAAAAGATTTGCCAAGAGGCATATTGGGCATACCCATCACTTGGCGCAAAGTATCAAAATAAGCGCGTCCGTCCAGAGTAGTAGCAGGCAATGGGTTTTCCATACGTTCGGCAATGCGAGTCGGCGTTACTAGAATTGCATACAATGAACTGGCAATAGCCAGCATCGTGGCTGCGCCTATCCACAGGAAGCGTACTGCAAGGCGCAACTTGCCAACACGGCGTTCCACATCCGACCAGCGGGGCGCAATCCAGTTCGTCCATAATACATATGTAGCGAAAGCCGAAGCCAACGCTAACATTGTCCAAGCTTGATAATAAAACTTGAAAATTGAGTTGGCGCGTTCCCGATAACTGGTGGCAAAATCATCCGCCAGATAAACTACTTCCAATCCGGCAATTATACAAAACGCTGCTAGAATCATCAGCTTTGCGAAAAGGTTGGCAGGATTGCGAGCATGCGCCGACTGTTCGGGGTCGGGGTCATAAGCTCGCCCGAAAATCAGGAATAAGAATGCCAATGCCAGAAAGCCCATAGTAGCAAAGCTCGCCCAGCGAGGTCCGGTGTGGGTTATGCCGGGTCCTGCTTTCTGGCAGAAAACGGACTCGAATTTACATTCCATTGTGACAGGAAAAAACCATGCGATAACCATGACCACGCCCACTAATCCCAACGCAATTATCCATGGGACGCTATAACGGTTATAACTGCTTGGGTTGGTTTCGGGCTGTCTTTCGGGGGAACTACTTTCGCCCATTTCTGTTTCAAGGCTACTTCCAGTGCCTACTATTGCAAAAGCTAGTTCGGCTCGCGCCGGTTTTAGCGTTGCTGGCTGTGCTACAAAAGGGTCGTCCAGTTCTTCTTCCAATTTATAACTGGCTTTACTGTCTTTAGTGGGTGCAGTTTTCCAACCTTTTCTCCAACTTAACCAACGCCAATAACTCCATACCGCGTAGGAAATAACGAAAAAGAGAGGCATTAACCAGAAGAAGATTATTTGCCCGAAATCGGAATAGAGGCTGGTTAGTTTAACTTCGCTGTACAACGCCTGATATTTGTTAAAGAAGTTGCTATACATCAGGAAGGCGGAATATACAATTAAGCCAGTGGTTACTCCCGCTGCTGCCAGTTCTACCAGCAGATTCAGAGGACGGAATCTTGGGGTTTGCTCATCCGCTTCATTCTCGCTTACTGTCGGTTTGTAAGGTCGCCGGAAGAAAGCAAAGACCAGCGACATGAAGATAACCATAATATAGGTTGGCAAATCCCAAATATTGGTAGCGCCAATCAAGCCGATTACTACCGCAAACAGTAAGGGTATTAGCAGGGTGCCGTCCAGCGCATACCAGAGGCGTTTTATAAGCCTTATAGGCGGAGAATAGCCAGTATCATCATAACCCGTCCAATTCGCCGAAATAAGGTTCAACGCCAATGCCAACAACAAAAGGGTAAAGGGTAGCGCAATCAGGTGTGCGTGTAGGTCGGCATACAGGAAGCTGAAATATGGGAACTCGTTGATGGTATCGGGAATAACTCGCGTGCTACGGAAATAATCATAAGCGCGTAATTGCTCTGCCCGTACCGGGTAGATATTAAGGGCATTGATTAGTTCGGCGAAGGCGCGATTATGCTGTAAAAGCTGTACCAATCCATCAATATTTGCCGCGATTGCCAACGCAAATGCCCCAAATATACCTGTCCACATCGGACCCGCTTTGCTTAAATCATCCGGTGAAATTTCATGCGGATGAATTTCAAGCTTTCCACGTAATTTTGAAGCATTTGCCCAGTTATTGCCCAGATACCTCGCTCTCCGCGCTCGCCATTGTTGGTAAATACGCGCAAGATTAAAGGAAATGGAAAAACCGCCCGATAATACAAAAGCATATAACAAGGGGATTGCCAGATTAAAGGCGATGGAGGTTTGAACTCCGGTGAGTTTAACCCATGTGGAAACTACATATTGCCCGTAGTAGTAATAATTCAGATAACCATCGCTAAACCACGGGTCGTAGGGTGGCAGATACGCGCTGCGAACAATTGCGTTGAGTTGCGCGAATTCCATCGGTTTCTCACCGCCAAAGTAGGGATGCCACAGGTCAGGATTACCCAGCCTTATCAGTACAAATGCCACGAACCCAAGTAGGAAGACCCCTTCCTCTATTATTATCAGGGCGCGATTGTGTTTCCAGAAGTATGCTAAATCGCTACGATAACGCCACCATAGCCATCCACTGACTACTCCTGACACCGCCAGACACATGTAAACGGTGGAAATGGTGTATTGATACAAGCGCGTTGCCACTACCAAAAAAATAATTAACGCTACCAACGCTGCCCCGATAGGTTTTGCCAGAATGTAACCTTTGTCGGGCAATCGGCGGAAAGAGCGCAACGCCAAAGGCAACCCGATTAAACCTAAAACTTGAGCCATTACGAACCAGCTAATTACCGCTAACCATTGCTGCTCGTTGACAAGCTGATTCCAGCCGTTATCATTGACTTCAGGCTGGCGATCTACCGGCTTGTCCAGCAACAAGCTCTTGCCATTATCCACTCGCTGAGCATCACCCGTACTTTGTAAAACGCCATCGTTTTGTCGCGCCGGAATAACAGGGAGGTCATCTTTGCCGGGGTAACGTTTGGGAACCCATGGCGCATTAATCGAAGGGGCGAAAAGATTGCGATACTCTACTTCAGTTAGCTGAACCTTTTTCTTGAAAATATATACTTTTGGATGGTCATAGACCGAAAAGCTCTCATCGGCGGTATCATCGTTAATTTGCCAGCCGACCAACGGAACAGTTGGATAATTTGAAACCTCTTTTGCCAGTTGAAAGCCCAAATCCCCGTTGAAAAGCATTTCGTAAAGCTGCGTGGTAACGGGATAACGCCATGGCAGTTTTGGGATGGTGGCATACAGGCGGTTGCTGGATAGGATTATATAATCGGTGTTGCTTAATTTGTCTGCCCAGTATTGCGCTATCTCATCGTTGGGGCGGTCTTCGTAACTATTCCAATCGGTATATTGGTATTGCTCCCGGTATTTTGCCTGATTGGGCAATGAGACCGGCAACGACTCGTCCCACGCTTCACCGCTTAACCTCGCCCCCTCTGGTATATTCTGATAAATCCATTCGCTGGCAGTTATCCGGCTATGCTCTTGCCCGTAAATCTGTGAGAAGCTAATAGCCCATACCAAGCCCCAACCTATTATAAATACACCAAGCCCAACCACCAAAAATTTCCGCAGCTTGTAGAGCGTAGCCGTGTTGCTATTCTGCGCCAATAGATATAGGGAAACCAGCAGACGCGCTGCCAATACCAGCGCAACGGGTGTAATCGGTAGCAAATAACGGTTGAATTTGGCTTCACCTGTAAAGGTAACAAGCATATAGGGTACAAGCCAGCAATAAAGCAGGATTTCCGCTTTGAGCCTGAACCATACCGCATGATATAGCCCGTAAGCCAACGCCGCTGCCGCCAACACTCCTAGCGGGATACTCAAGCCCCATTGCACCCAATTTCCGAACTGATATAGGAAGGGTATAGTGCCGACATATTGGCGAGTATAGGGATAGTCTGAAATGCCACGCGCCATCCCGTTTTCTGCCACTACCCGGTCAAACCAAGTGGTGAAATCGAGGAAGGCGTAGGGCATAGCGATAAACCAAACCACCAGAGTAACTAAGCCGCTCAGTATCAGGTTTACCAGTGTTCTGAGAATAAGGCGCGGACCTAAGCCAATGCTACCAAAACGTTCTTCTCCGGGTTGACCGCTTAACTTTGGTTTTCCGGCAAATTCGCCGCTGTGTTGCGCTTTTCCGTAAAGCCCGTAGAGCAATGCCGCTACTACCAACGCTAAGCCTAACGGTAACGCACTAACCTTGCATGCTAGAGCCAGCCCGAAAGCCGCCCCCATCCTTATTGCGCTCCAGCGTGAACCGCTACGCATATGACCGATAGCTACGAAAACAGTCAGCGTTACAAAAAATGTTAGGGCTACATCGAAGGTCAGGTAATGAGCAAGCTGGATGTCCAACACCGATACCGCTAGAAAAGCGGACGCGCTCAAGCCGATTGCTGTTCCCGCTTTGCGTCCCAAGCTAGGAGAAAAAGCGCGTCTGCCTAAGAAAAAAGCCAGCAACACCGTTCCCAAGCTGAACAAAACAGATAGAAACCGCCCTACCAAATACAGGTTGGCATAATTGTTCCATTGTGAACCAAAAACAGAAGCGGCTATCCAGCTTGAAAACTTGATGAGGTACATCGGGAGCGAACCATAGGCGAAAAAGCGCGGGTTTAATGGGCTAAAAGCGGCGTTCCAGAAATTAATTGCTTTGTCGGGAACGGGTTGGTCGGGCACTACTACATTAGCGGGCAACGTGTATTGTTTGCCTTGTATTTTGGCTGCGGTATAAAGCTTTGTTTCTTGCTCGGTAGCGGGGCGTAGGTTTGCTGCATCATTGGGTATAAAAAACTGCAACCCACCGGGAGGGAAACTCACCGAAGCGCGGGTCTGCCCCAAATTATCATAACCGCCGTTGGTTTGAACTGTCATCAGGTTCATAACGCCCTGACCGTTCGATTGCCAAATTATTGCCCGTTCATCGGGATGGAAATACTGTCCCTGATCCCAATCTAGACTTTGAAAGCGGAAACTGCCCGCCACCAATAAGATTATAAGCAGGAGACCCCAGACCAATATTTCGCTGCGCTTGTTTTGCCAGAAGTTATTCATTTACTATAGGTGTCGGATTAATGTTTGAACTAGCAGTGATGAGCATGCCATTACATATATGGAGAACAACATGCCAAACGTTAATGTTTCAGCACATTCTATACTACAAAGCCGCGCTCGGCAATTCAGCCTAAACAAAGCTCGGCTTTGCCCATTTTTGCAAATCGGAAAATGCTCGAATTGTTCAGGGAGAGCGAAACTATTTTGCATTTCAGGTTGGCGGGACATATTGCCTATTTGTGTTAGTTACGGTCGTATTATGGGCAAAGTAAAGGGTTGTGAAACATGTTAAAATTAATGGAAGAGGGTAGCAAAAAGAGTTTATAACCTAACATTAAATAAAGACAGTTTGTAACTTTTACTCAAATGCCCCATTATTCAAAAACAAACTTTATTTTGAAAAAGAGAGGTGTGAGATTTAATGTCGCTCTTCCACAACACCGAAATTTCACCGCTAATCGGTATTCCATGCGGTCGTATGCTACAACCGAACGGCACATATCGGCATGCTATCAGTAACACTTATATCGAGGCTGTGATAGCCTCCGGCGGTTCACCCGTTCTAATCCCTGCCAGCGCAGATACCAAAGCGATTTATGCAATTTATCGAAAGCTCGATGGCTTGCTACTATCAGGCGGAGATGATATAAATCCGGTTCGTTATGGCGAAGAATTAAATGGAACCGAGGCAATGGACGATTTGCGTGATGAGACGGAACTTTGGATTACCCAACGCGCAGTTGAAGATGGTTTGCCGATACTTGGTATTTGCCGAGGGCAGCAGGTTTTGAATGTTGCTATGGGCGGTACGCTTTATCAGGATATATCCTCTCAAATTCCCGGCGAACCGCTAGACCATCGATTGAGTTTTAATAAACAACAACGCGATTACATTGCCCATCCGGTTGTATTAGAGCAGGGCTGCCGTCTTGCCAAATTGTGTGGAACTACCCATTTGGAAGTAAATACTCTACATCACCAAGCGGTTAAAACTCCCGGTAAAGGGCTGCGAGTGGTCGGTTTTGCGCGGGATGGTGTGGCGGAAGCATTGGAAAGCGAAAATGAAGCGCACTGGATATTTTCAGTTCAATCACACCCGGAAGAACTCTGGGAAAAACATGCGTGGGCTTCGGTACTGCTAGGTGAATTTGTAGCCGTTGCCCGACAACGTGCAGGGAGTTTAACAGGTTTTTAGCTATGGCGGAAGCGCATGACCCAATAGGAATACTGGATTCAGGCGTAGGCGGTCTTTCTGTACTACGAGAAATCCGAAAGCTTCTACCCTACGAGGATTTCCTCTATTATGCCGATAGCGCCAATTGCCCCTATGGAATTCGCTCCCCAGAAGAGATTCGCAAATTAACACAAAGGGTAGCAACTATTCTGCTAGAAAGAGGCGCAAAAGCGTTGGTAATTGCCTGTAACACTGCCAGTACCCATTCTGTAGCGTACTTGCGGCAACTTTGGTTGCAAATACCGATTGTGGGGATGGTTCCGGCTGTAAAGCCTGCCGCAGGTTATACACGCAATGGTGTTGTCGGTGTGCTTGCCACCGAAGCAACCAGTCGCGCCCCGGCTTTACAGGATGTGATTGAACGCTTTGCCGGAGATAAAAAGGTGTTGATAAGCGCCCCTCCCGGTTTGGTTGAGCTAGTAGAGTCTGGTAATACGGAGTCAGCCGAGACATGCGCCATTCTTAAAACCCATCTCGACCCTCTTGTAGCACAAGGCGTTGATGCTTTGGTACTTGGCTGCACTCATTTTCCATTTTTGCGTCCCCTGATTGAGTCGATATATGGTGATAAACTTCTGGTAATAGACAGCGGCGAGGCAGTAGCCCGCCAAACTTGCCGGATACTAGAAAATAATGGTTTGCTCAATTTGAAAGCCACCTCCGGCACGCTTACTATTTTTACCAGTGGAAACTCTCAGCAAGTAGGTGTAATTACACAGAAGTTATTGAAGATGGATTCTGTACCTGCGGTCAAATTTATCATCAAATCTTAAGTTTCAAAACTTGACCATTTAGCGCTAAAATTTTTATAATAAAGATACTAAGATTTGTGCAAAAGTTTGGAATTGATATAGGATTATTGCTCATTAGCAGGAATTTGGAGAAGTCGTGACAGAAACAATGGAAAAGATTAAGTCTTCTGAATCTACCACAAAACGTCCCAGCATATCGGTATTTTTCCCGGCTTATAATGATGGTGGCACTATTGCCAGTATGGCTCTGTCAGCGATGCTGACTTGCCGTCGGCTGACAGATGATTATGAAGTCATTGTGATTAATGACGGTAGCAAGGATTATACCCCTGAGATTCTGGATGAATTGGGTAGGGTTTATCCTGAGCATGTGCGTATTGTTCATCATAAGAAAAACCGAGGATACGGCGGCGCTCTAAAGAGCGGTTTTGCTTCTGCCACCAAAGACCTTGTTTTTTATACCGATGGCGATGCCCAGTATGACCCTCACGAACTGGAATTATTGCTTGAAAAGATGACACCGGGCGTTGATATTGTCAACGGCTTCAAGATTTCTCGTAGCGACCCCTTGCATCGGCTTATTATCGGACGGATTTATCACTTGACGGTCAAGTTTCTTTTTGGACTGAAGATTAGCGATACCGATTGCGATTTCCGCCTGATACGGCGCAGTTGTTTTGAAGATATAGAACTGACCAGCAATAGCGGTACAATTGCGCTCGAATTAGTTAAAAAGCTACAAGATGCCGGATTTAACTTTGTCGAAGTGCCGGTTCACCATTTCCACCGTGCCTACGGTAAAAGCCAATTTTTCAATTTCCCTCGCCTGTGGCGAACCGCAGTTAATCTCCTAACGCTGTGGTGGCAACTAGAAATTAGACGTGAGCATAAAAAATACCAACAACAGCGTATAAAAGAACGCGCATTGTCGGGAAAATAAATATTTACAGCCGGTATTATGAACAACCGGCTGTTTTGTTATTTCTTAATCCCCTAATTAATCTTGTGAATAGGAGTAACCTGCTGGGTTAGCCTTGCCTATTATTGGGCATATTGCCGTATAATGATTTATGCCAATAATTTATTGTATATTCATTTATAGAAAACTAATTGATGGAATCAAAACATACAAATAAAAACCAAATAAAAATAGGTGGAAAATCGCCAATCTGGTTAGCGCAAAGTACCTCTGGTGAAATCAATCTTGGCAATTATATAAACAATACCGCAATCTTACTCATTTTCTACCTAGCAGATTGGAGTAACGTTTGCAGCGATGAATTGCCCTTATTGGAAGAAATGATTAAGCTCAGCGGGAATATAAAACTTAAAACATTTGGTATAAGTAAGGATAGCGTAGCCTCACATACCGCTTTTGCACATCAGGTTGGACTGGAACAAATCGTTTTAATCAGTGACCCTGACAATAATTTGGCGGCTACCTACGGTATGTTAACTGCCGATAATCAATATCAAAGAGCTACAGTATTAATTAATTTGGAAGGCTATGTACAGTGGATGAGCATAGAGCCTGAAATTAATCATGCACGCTCAATGGATGAGTTTGAGTATGCCTTAAATTTGGTGCGAGAATGGAGCGGCTATACCGAAGGTATTGAGAAGTGGCGTGCCGAAAGGCGTAAAGCCATGCAAATTCCGCGAGATAAGCCCCTTTCTACACCTACCAAATTGCAAGTGCGGTTTTGGGGTACGCGAGGTTCAATACCGGTTTCAGGAATAGATTACCAGCGTTACGGCGGTAATACCAGTTGTATCAGTGTAACAAGCGATACAGGGCATTTGTATATTTTTGATTGTGGCTCTGGCGCGAGAGAACTTGGAAATTATTTAATTTCGGATGATTGGTTGGAGGTAACAGGAAGCTCACAGCTTGCTGGTTATATTTTTCTGAGCCACACTCATTGGGATCACATTCAAGGCTTTCCTTTCTTTAGCCCGGTCTTTAAACCGGGAAATCGCTTTAATATGCTTGGCTGGAGCAGTTGTTCACAAACTCTAAGGAGCATATTGGCACGCCAAATGGAGCAAATCTATTTTCCAGTTAGCCTACATTCTCTACCATCAGAGCTTAACTTTTTTTCCATGCAAAATGGGGCTTATTTTTTGGATGGCGCGAAAGTGACGGGAACATTGCTAAAGCATCCTATCCCAAGCGCCGCTTATCGCCTTGAACTCAATAGTCGGAGTATTGTTTTCGCCACCGATCATGAACCACTAAGTTTTTCTCAACCAAATCCAAACGAACTATTGGGCAACGATGTTATTGATGTCAATTTGCTAGAACTCGCCCACAACGCCGATATATTAGTCCATGATGCCCAGTACACTTCTGCACAGTTAGAGCATAAAGTTGGATGGGGTCATAGTTCGCCCGAAGTTGCAGTTGATACCGCAGCAAGAGCAGGTGTCAAAACATTGGTTTTATACCATCATGACCCCTCTAGTGACGATGATACTATTGACTTATTACTAGAGTTAGCTAATCATCGAAGGCAAATGATAGGGTTTAATGAGCTTAAGATTGTGGCTGCCAGAGATGGCATGACGTTGGAGTTATAGGGGCAATATTACTCTAGCCTTTCTAAGGCGTTTCAGTATTTAACAATTTGAACTTGCTACCCCATCTGAAATTTTACAGTTTCTGGCTAAAAAACAAAGAACGATGAGAGAATTACACTCGCACCGTTCTTTGTTAGAATATTTCCAAAACCAGTGTTAGCCTTTTATCGAGGCGCAGCGGGAGTAGCAGCGCCCGTAATAGGCGCGACTGTACCAGTGGTAGAGCCACCCGCAGCGGTTGTACCTGCTATCGGACTACCGGGATAATAGAGCGATGGCACTTTAACTGGTGTAGTTATTCCCAACTTTTTGTTGATAACATCGCCAAAGGCTTTGGCTATTTCCCGATGCCCTGATACGGTAAACCAGAAACCATCATCTATTGAAATATAGAATGCGTATTTGCCTAACTCTATTCCCGTAAGGTCAGCTACAAATACACGGGTAGGGTTTTTCTTTGCCACATTAGCAATAATATTATTGTAGTCTTGCTGCACCTTGCGTAATGCTTCAGGGGCGAAGCAGGGCTTGAAATACCACATCGAAGTTACATCCGGCGCATTACCTATAATAACCCTCGCTTTGGTATCTTTCAGCATGCGGTTCACGTAGAGATTGAGCGATTCTTCGTAGGCACGCTGGTAAATCGCCGGGTCGGTAGCGGGGTCAATCATTTGGATGGTGAGGTTATTTAAGACGTTCCAGAATAACACCAAATCTGGTCGGAAATCCACCATGCTGGTTTCCAAAAAAGTAGCGTCTGTTATTACTAGCGTCAATTGGGTATGGGTTCCAACAGGGGTTCGGATATATTGATTTACTGTTGCATCAAACCAAGCTCTTTCTTCGGCGCGTGTTGCCTGACCTGCAAAATCATACGGCACGGCAGTTTTAGTAATGCCTGCTGTCGGCATAGTAAGGAAAGCATTGCGGATGCACTGGTTGGTTATAGGGTACTCAAAGCCGTTATACACACTGGTAAAACCGGGAAAGTCTTGCTGAATCACACCTACTACATTTATTAGTGGCGCAGGAGTCGGTGGTATTGGCGTATTGGTAGGCGGCGCAGGAGGCGGTGTATTGGTTGGCGTAGGCGGTATTGGAGTGCTGGTGGCAGGTGCTACCAAATCTTTGGTTGGAACAGGAGTACCCGCCCCTACTTCGGTTGGAGTTGGCAATATTAACGGTATTTCAGTTGGAGTTGGATTGATGATACGAGCCACCGTACCGGTTGTACCGGCAGTACCAATCAACCTAACTGCGCCTGTAGGCGTTACTTGAGCCTGTATATAAGCAGAGTCATTTTGAGTTTGACTCGGAGGAGTAGTATCACTACAAGCGCCAGCGCTCAACAAAACGACAAATAATGTGAAAACCACCAGCACGCGATAGGCAAGTGTTTCAGGTTTCATAGCCACTCCCGGTTTTGGCATTCAACGCGGTATGTACCGCCCCACAGGAAGAGACGCACAAACAGTCTGGAGTTAATTTTTATTATGACAAGTTCTGCACCATTATACATGTTATTGTCAAGTAAAGTCAACGTCTAAACACAGTATTTCAGGGCTTTAATCAAGCCAAAACAGAAACAATAAATGTAAGTGTTCAGATTTAGGGTAAAGAAGGTTGAAAACCATCTGGCTTTGAGCGAATTTAGCCCACACAACTCCAACGCCTGCTAAAGGCTTTGACATTCCTGTTCACTCGGTCTAATTTTTTTCTGATTTTTATAACCGATTATCCTAACTCTGCACACTTATATTCCAGCCCGTTTTGTAAAATTATTCTTAGGTTTTTCACTATTCAGCGAGTGCTTTACCACCAAAGTCAGCGCAACAAATGTTTCTGAATTTTGCCCATTGCGTTGCGTGGCAAGGCTTCCACAAAGGCAATCTGACGCGGCTTTTTATATGAGGCAAGGTTATCCTTGCAAAAGGCAATCACTATTTCTTCACTCAGAGAAACATCATTTCGTACGATTGCTGCCGCTACCTTCTCGCCCATATCTGCATCCGGTAAGCCATAAACGGCTACTTCCGCGACACCGGGGCAGTTGTGCAAAACCTCTTCCACTTCACGCGGATACACATTGTAGCCCCCCGTGATAATCAATTCTTTAGCGCGTCCGTTGATGGTGTAATATCCGTCTTCACTCATTTGCCCTAAATCTCCGGTGCGAAACCAGCCATCCGCGCTAAAGCTTTCGGCGGTAGCTTCAGGCAGATTCCAATAGCCCTTGAATACATGCGAACCGCGTACCTCGATTTCGCCATCCGTACCGGGCAGTAGCGGCTGGCGAGTTTTCACATCTACCACCCGCGCTTCTTGACCGGGAAATGGCAAGCCCACCGTACCGGGGCGACGTTCTCCCTCATAAGGGTTGGTCATATTCATGATAGTTTCGGTCATACCGTAGCGTTCCAGAATTGCTTGCCCAAAGACCTGTTTAAATTCCTCAAAAGTCTGTGCGCTCAGCGGTGCGCTCCCCGATACATATAAGCGCAAGGGTAAGGGCTTTTCAGCGCGTTGTACCGATTCCAAAAGCAAGCGCGTGTACATTGTTGGTACACCAAAAAACATAGAAAATTGCCCGGTCAGCAAGCTATCATAAACTTCAGTAGCATTGAAATGACGTTTTAGCTCTGCGCTCGCTCCCGAAGTGAGCGTGCCGTGTGCGCCAACCATCAAACCATGCGCGTGAAAAAGAGGCAGCGTTAGCAAAAGATGGTCATTTTCAGTCCAGCCCCATGTCTGTCGCAAAGACTCAATATTGGAAATCAGGTTGCGGTGTAGCAGCATTGCGCCTTTGCTACGCCCGGTTGTGCCGGAGGTATAGGCAAGTACCGCCAGTTCCTCACCTTGCCGTAAGCGTGGAGTAAAACTACCTTCGTTGGTAAGAAATTCCTCAAGAGCGGAACCAAGCGTTATTATCTTTTCCAGTTCTGGCAAATCAGGCTGTACTCTTTCGAGTTCGGACAACCGCTCTTGCTCGGTAAAACACAGACGCGCACCGCTATCTCTCAGAATATGGCGCAATTCTACCTGTTTGTAAGCAGTGTTTACCAGCGCTACCACGCCACCTACCATAAAAATACCCAGATATGCCGCCAGAAAATCCGGGCTATTTTCGAGAAATAGCGCAACCCGCTCGCCTTCTTCCAAGCCCCATTCCTGCAAGGCAGCACCAAAGCGGTGGGCGCGATTTGCCAAATCGGTATAGCTGAGGGATTGATTTTCAAAACTAAGGCATAATTTATTGGGGGATTTTTCGCAATTATTCAGAAACGCTTCAAGAATTGAGTCTGCCATAGTTTCTAATGAGTCTCTTTTGCGCGTTTTATAGCGGCTGTATGTGCCTGCAACTCTATTTTATCATCCAGCGGTGGAAGCTCTACCTTTCCATAGCGCCGTTCCAACGCCTGAGTAATCAACAAATCAGCAAAGCGGGGGTTCTTTGGCAATAACGAACCGTGTAGGTAACAGCCATACACTTTACCCTGCACCGCCCCTTCAAAGCCATCCTGCCCGTTATTGCCATAGCCTACCACGCTCTTACCAAGCGGACGTGCCTTTGCGCCGATATAGGATAAACCGCTGTGATTCTCAAAACCTACCAGCTCACCCCATTCTGTAGCCACTACCACATTGCCGATAAACCGCCGATTTCCTGCAACAGTATGCACATCGAGCGCACCGATACCGGGCAGTTTTGGACCATCGTCCGGTTGGTAATAATGCCCCATCAATTGATAGCCGCCACAGATATTGAGCGAAACCGCGCCATACTCGATGGCTTTTAGCAGCATTTCGCCTTTTTTGCCCTGCAAATCATCAGCTACAGCATATTGCTCGCGGTCTTGCCCGCCCCCGAAAAAGTACAAATCATATTTCTCAGGGTCAATCGAATCACCGATGGTTAGAGAAGAAACCGCCGCTTCAATACCTCGCATCTGGCAACGCTGTACCAGCGTAATGATATTTCCCCGATCCCCGTAAATATTCATCAGATCATGATACAAAAAAGCGATTTCGAGTTTCATTTCCACCATACCAGATATATCATCAAAGCAATTATTGCCAATAATACCAAGAAAGTAATAATCCCAACCGTTACTTCAACTGCGGTGGTATTTGCGCCAGTACGTACAGGTGGCATAGGCTTATTAGCAGCGTCCACTGCCCCAATGGGCGTGGGCTGGTAAGAATAAGCGGGTTGAGGGGCAGTTACAGGCGGAGGCTGGTAGCTATAAACCGGTTGAGCAGCAGGTTGCGGCTGATAAGTGTAAGTTGTCGGAGGGTCATACGGCGTATCCTCAACGGCTATTGGAAAGGGATAATCTATATCTTCAGGTTTATTTTCTTGTGACATACTTACTTCTCCTGACAATTAGGGGTGAAACTAACGCTACCCCGTTTTTACTCCTCCCAGAAAGGCACAACCAGCCCTTTCTTTTGCAAAATCTCGCGAAGTTGTAACATCGCGGTATAGGTAGGAGTTATGTAAAGTGTTTCATTGGGTTTGAGACGGTCAATTGCTTCATCCAACGCCCTGCTAATATCTTCTTCCGCGCAAATTAGAGCAGGCGTAACTCCGGCGTATTTCAGGCGCAACGCCATATCATAGGCGCGGATGCCGCCGGTATATAGCCATTCCACCCGGTCTTGCAATATCTCGAAGTCCACATCCCAAATCCAACTTACATCGCGACCATCGGCTATCAAGTCATTTAACAACGCCATAAGCCGCAATTTGCCGGGAGACTGGAGCAACATCCGCAAAACTTCGTTAAAGCCTACCGGATTCTTGACCAACGCCAACAGCAGCGTGCGCCCTTGCGTTAGTGAAATACGCTCGATTCGCCCGAAAGCGGCTTTGAAGCTTTCCAAACCTCGGCGGATATTTTCAGGCGCAATGCCGAGAGCAATACAAGCGGTGGCTGCTCCAATAGCATTATAAACATTGTACAAGCCCGGAACGCCCACCCGCAAATCGAGACGTTGCTCCTCAAATTCCAGCACGAAAGCCGAGCCATCCGTACCTTCCAAACGCACTTCACGCGCTGTAAAATGCGGCACAGGTCGGGCAAAATCGCAGTTTGGACAGCGATAATGCCCCATATGTGAAATATAGATTGCCGAATATTGGAGAGGGGTAGCGCACACAATACATTTGGAGGCATCTACCGCATGCTGTAAATGTTCTCGACTTTGTTCGGGTGCATCTAAACCATAGTAAAGAACGCGCACGCCTTCAGGCGCAAACTTGCCAAGATATGCCACTGAGGGGTCATCTGCATTGAGTACTAAAAAAGTTCCCGGCTGTAATTTTTTTATCGCTGCAACCCAGCGTTGCCTGATAGTCTCGATTTCCCCATACCGATCCAATTGGTCACGGAAAAGATTGTTCATCAACACCAAACGCGGCATAATTTCGGTAGTTGCCTGTGGGAAAACGGCTTCATCTACCTCGAAAAGACCCATATCGGCTTCGAGCTTTCCAGTGAAGGAGGCTTGGGAAAGAAGCGTGCTAGTCAAACCGCGAATCAGGTTTGAGCCGCTACGGTTATTGACAGTTTTTAATCCGGCGCTGGATAGAATCGAAGAAAAAAGGCGGGTAGTAGTGGTCTTACCATTTGTGCCTGTTACCAGCGCAGAGCCTCCGGGGAATCGCGCCGTCATTCCGGTCAGGATATGAGGGTCAAGGCGGTGTGCTACAAGACCGGGGAGTGCCGTACCGCCACGCCGAGCAAGCCGCAAAACTTCGAGGATGGTTTTGCCACCTGTGATTGCTAGGATTTGCCGCAAAATCAGATGTCCTCGTCGTACTCGATAATATCTACTTCGCCCAGCAACTCACCAATGAAAATAGCAATATCCTGTTTTTTCTCATCTTCACCATCTAGAATCTTTTCGTACCAGTCCAAATATGCCGGGTCAACATCCAGTGAAATTAGACTCGCCAACATTGTGGCAATATACTCAGACTGTGCATGCCCGGCTTGCTGCCACCACTTGCCCTCTTGCCAGTGCGCGGGAAGTTGTTTAATAAGCCAAGACGAAATTTCGCCGCGCCCATCCTGAGCCAGCAAAAGAGCAAGGGTGGTTTGTTCCTGTTTATCGGTAGATTTGAAAAGTTGCTCGGTTAATACAGCATAAGCGGCATCGGTTTCAATTGAGCTTAACGCTGAATACAGCACCTCTCGGTCTTGTTCGGCGTTACGCAATGCTTTAACAAGCGCTGGAATAGCCGAGTCGCCCAAATGCACCAACCGCTCAAACGCATCCGCCACATCAGCTTCACTCGAAAGTTGAGAGATTAATTTTTCAAGGTTGGCGGAGCTATCTTTAGTTACCATCTCAGATTACCTTTACGACAAATATAGAATCCGCCCGCAGCTTGGGCAGGTTATAATAACAATCGGGCTTTTCAAATCTCGCTGCTTAGAAAGTGGTATATCAACCCGGCATTTACCGCAAATTTTGCCCATCAGTAGTTCGGCAACTGCCACACCTTGTTTCTGAGCGCGTAGCTTTTCATATAATGGTAGATCGGAGGGCGCTATTTTTTTGACCTGTTTTTCTCGTTCAGGTTGCAACACGCTCAGTTCTTTTTTAAGCTTAGTCAATTCTTGCGTTAAAGGAATTAGCGACTTTTCACGTTCAGATTCTACTGTCGCAAGCTTTTGTCTCACAACTTCCAGCGTTTTTTCAGCTTCCTCTACTTCTAGCATCACTTCAACGCTGCTATCCTCAAGTTCGGCTCGCCGCTTACGGAAGGTATCTATTTCATTCTGAGCCGATTTCATTTCCTTAGCGCCTTTGATCTGACCATCGTACAATTTTTTTTCTAAATCGGTAGCATGTTTCTCGGCTGTTTGTGTTTCAAATTCTAGGTCTTTTAACTTTATGCGCTCTTTACGTAGCGCGTTATCTGAGTCAGAAACCGCTTGACGAGCAGCCTCAAGCATTGATTTATCTAACAAGGTCGTTTCAATATTCGCAATATTGATATGATGGCGATCAATATTCGTATCTATCTGTTGAAGTTCAAAAAGTGGTGTAACCCTACTCATCCCGGTTATCGCTCCTGCACAAACATTAGCCCGTCATCCCGTGAGATGAGTTTTAAATTCAGGTCGGGCAATTGAGGTAACACTCTATCCAATGCCAAAGAAAGGTGGTGGCGCACATCCATAACCAGTTCGCCCTTGCGAAAATCAGTTACAGTAACCTGATGCACACCGGGCAAACTGCGAATCACTTTTTCCATAACCAACAACGAAAGCCCCTGCAAATTCGAGATGATTAACTTGGTTTCGATGTCGGTGGGGTTGAAGTTTTCGTTGCCAGTAGTAGCGCCGGGCGGTGGTCTGAGACGCGCCGGAGGCACTATAGTCTCCGCTGCCGGATTGGTACGCGGCAGCAAATGGGCAGGTATTACAGGTCTTTCAGATTCCACCGTTAAATCCATAACGGTTTCTCCCTGCCGGGGATTAACTATAGTGGGCGAAATCGATTCACTGGAGCGTTTAATTTCTGAACTCGAAGCTGAGTCGGACGCGTCCCTTAAATTACTGCCAGAAGTATAACTCGATGAATTAAATCCCGGACCAAGCTTTATAGAGTTTACAGGAGGAGGGGTTTGTACCTCTTGAACACCAAGCTTAGAGCCTAAATCCGCCAGCGCAGCTTTGTCGCTTTTCGCGCGAGTTTCCATTACCTCAATATTTTTATTAGAAGAAACGACCTTAACAGGCATTTCGCCGGCATCTGCGGATGCTTCAATGCGGGGTTGGGAGAAACCCCGTCCCAATAAATGGTGCAGGCGTTGGTCAACTGCCCTTGATTGCTTGCTTGGAACCTTTTCTTGAGTTTCAACCAAAGGTAGCTCGAAGGGAATTTGTGCGGGAATTTTTGAGGTTATCGTTGGAATTGGAACTTCCGCTTGCGGTTCTGGAGTTTCAGTCAAGGTAAGGGGCAGAGACGATTCTTCAAGTGGTAGCCTTTTTATGCGACCATGCGGTTTTAGCTGTGGTGTTGGTGCATCCGAGAACTCTTGAAGGGGCAAATGCATCATCTTGTCCAGTTCATTCGGAATAGTTTCCGATTCAAAATTTAACTCAAGTGATAGTGTAGATGGAACTGGGTTATAACTTTGCCGATTTGCCACGGCAGGAACAGTTTTTCCTTGAATAAAAGCTTGCAATTGCTCGCTCAATTCTTGAACACGACGAGTAAGTGCAATTACTTCACGCGCTAAACCGGGCGAACTTTCAACGCTACCATGCATAAGCGAAGCTTCTTTTTCAAGGGCGTATTTCCGGGCGCGTTCTTCTTCAACCTCCCGCCGGGCAAGCCTTAATTCAGCTTGTAAACGGGTACGCTCTTGCTTCAAAGTATTTACTTCATTGTGCAATAACAAGCGCTGTTGCTCAAGTTGCATTGCAACTCGACGTGCATCCTCTTCGGAGCGGACGCGCAATTCACTGAGGGCAGAAACCGCTTCCATAATGTGCTGAGTCATTTTCGCATCAAGCGAAGCGAACACATTTATACGCGCATCTGCCCAAGTCTCAAAATCCAACATACCGGGCAGAGGCTCTATACCCTCATCCAGCAAATCGTCATCTGCTTCAGAACTAAAAGGTTCGGACAGATTTTCGTATGAATTGCCTAGAAAATCGGGTTGGTTCATTCTCGCACTCATTGGCTAATTACCTCACGGAGGTAACAATATATACGCACAAATGGAGCATTCATTGTCCTTAATTCTACCTCATTTGTCAAACTTCATTCTCTATAGCTCCAGGGATTATGCGTTTGGAAATAGATACCAGCTTTGAGACGTTTGCTTTGAGCTTGTCTCTCTTGCTACCTAGTTACGGCTGCTTTAGTCTTCATGAAAAGTTTGAGCTAAACGCATAATCCCTGTTGAATAAGGCGATTTAATATAGCGGTCAATTTGAGCCGTGCTATAATATTCGTGCTGTCTGTCAACTAGCAATTGTAAAAAGGCAACGGAAAAAATATGAAACTTGTCAGTTACGTGCTTCATACTGAAGGCATAAATCATAGAGTTGAAATGTACGCCCATCGTCAAGCAAAAGCGTTAGGTGGGGTGCTAGTGGGTAATCGCGTATATGACCTCAGCCAAGTTTGTGCGTGGGCTGAAGCCCGCAAGGATATGGAGTTGGTAAGACGGGCAACCACTGTGCTGGAATTTTTGCATCTGCCGATACAGCAGCAGCGTACTCTCAGCCAAATTTGCCGCGAGTTGCCTGTAGCTGATATGCACAGCTTGGATTTGGAAAAAATTAGGCTACGCGCCCCGTTAGAAGTACCGCCAAGCCTGCGGGATTTTTATTCCTTTGAGCATCACGTCAAAACCGCGCGGGCAAATCGGGGATTGGAAATGATACCGGAATGGTATAAAATTCCTGCTTTCTATTTTTCAAATCACCGCGCTATTTATGGGCATGACGAATACTTGCCTTATCCACGCGAATCTTCTGCTTTGGATTTTGAGCTAGAATTAGCCTGTGTTATCGGTAAGCCCGGACGCGATGTTCTAGCCTCACAGGCTGGTAGTTATATCGGCGGGTATTTAATTATGAACGATTGGAGCGCACGTGACCTGCAAATTGAAGAAATTAAAGTTGGCTTAGGACCTGCTAAGGGGAAAGACTTTGCAACCTCACTCGGTCCTTGTCTTGTCACTCCTGATGAGCTTGAAGATAAACGGGTTGGGATGGGCGAGCAAGAACGCTTTGATTTGGTAATGAAAGCGCGTTTGAACGGGCGCGAAGTTTCTCTCGGTAATTTTAAGGATATACATTACACTTTCTCGCAAATGATAGAGCGAGCTTCTCTAAATGCTTGGATTGAACCCGGCGATGTTTTGGGCAGCGGCACAGTTGGTACAGGTTGTTTGCTGGAGCAAGGCGACGAACGAGAGCGCTGGTTGCAACCGGGCGATGTGGTTGAGCTTGAAGTTGAAAGATTAGGGATTCTACGTAACACGGTTGTTAGCGGGGATGTTTAGGCTAAACCGCTTAGATTAATGGATGCCACCCTAGCTAAGAGTGGCATCCATGTGTTTATGGTGATAAGACAATAGAGGCTCTCTAGTAGCTAATACCGTATCTCCAGAAGAAGTAATGCCTTCCGATATTGCCCCATTCCACCTTGAACGCTGCTGAGTTAGTGGGGGTGTAAGTTAGCACGCGCCTTTCAAAGGCTTGCACCAACACATCCTTGACTTGCCCCGCCACTTTTACCTTTGCCCAATAGGCTTCGGTTATAGGCAAGCCCGGCGCTTCATAATAAGGGTCAAACAACCTTCCGATTACTGGATTGCCGTTTACCCAAATACGTTGGGTTGGGTCATTTAGGAAATCCCAGAAGGGCTTTGCAATAGTGTGTTTGGTAATCGGTTCGTAATACCCGCCCACTACCCCGCGTGAGTCGCCTTGCCCAAGATTGCCGCTGGAGTCGATAGTTTCGCTCACTGCTGAGCCCACTGGTTTGGCAGCATCGGCGCGTCGCCCATTCAGGCTGGCATACTTTGGTCCAAATGTATCGTCTGGGTCGCCCGCAATCGGTACGCTGGCTGGGGAGCATTGCGAAAATTGAAGCGGGTCATCGAGGTTGTCACCCAATTGCATCTTCCCGGTTATGAGTTCTACGGTTAAGAGTCCATTGGTCACATAGCCTGTCGCAAGCGGGTTGCTGCTGGCTCGTGTAATTTCCATGCGGCTCTTGTCAAAATAGACAACTTGGCGTTGTTTGGTGTTCTGGGCGTTTCCGTCCAACGCCTGATAATAATACTCGCTGCCGCTGGCGAAGGGTTTATCGCCCCAAACATAACTACGCGCCCCAACCGCATAAAAATCGTAGCGTTTCCAGAAGTTCTGGAACCAATCATTCGGGAAAGCGGTATTTGGTGATAGGGAGGTAGGACGCGCCCCGCATTGTACCGGACTGGGGTTAGTGCCGGCGCTAGAACCAGGTAAAACTTTGCCGGAATGTTCCAGAAATACCATATCATCATTTATATTGACTGTTAGATTCCCATCTTTAGCCGCAATTGAGCTTGAATTGCCAGAGCGGTCATATAGCGTACCGGCTGCATCGTTAGTAGGGAGTGTAACTGTTCCGCTACCGTTATCAACCCACATTACATCAATGTTTTTGCCGTTGCGCTCAAAGCGATAACCATAGCCTCGCGCACCCCCGGAGGCATACACATCATCAATATAAACTGAGCCGCTCCACTTCGCGCCGTTTGGTCGGCTTATTAGCTGAATCGAGTCGAATTTGATGGGATAGCGAATCTGGCTGGAAGGAGGTGTATTAGGGGCGGTTTCGCCTGATAGCCACGCTTCTCGGCGTTGCCAACCCGTACCACCCGCGCTACCTACATCATAATAGAATAGGGTATTGGTGGCATCTTTTATCAGGACTCGCACATCCGCGCCTTTGTTATCTCCATATATCCAAAATCCGACCTTAGTCGGTTGTCCGTCTATTGGCACTTGCCTTCCCACTTGTATATAGTTCGAGGCATCACCATTGAAAGCGTAATCAATGCGTAAGGATGTGCCGCCGCTATGTGCTTGGTCGCCGCTCAGGTAGGCGCTGATAGTGCTGGGAGCGTTGGCATAACTGCTGAAGTTATTTGCCCCATTAAAGCTATCAATAGCAACTTTGCCCGCATCGAAAGGCTCGAAACGCTCTTTGAAAGTTGCGCCAGTTAGCCGCGCAATCAGGTTTTTGTAAACGACATAGGAGGGTTTGGGTGTTACCCAATCGCTTCGCACAATGCCATAGCCATCCTGAAGATTGACTCCATCATCCCGGAACTGATAGATAAACATTTTTTGCAAACCGGTAGCAAGACCTTCAACACTAGCGCGGGCAATGTAATTAGCCTGTCTGCTCTCATCTACCGCGATTGAACCACGTGTATCCCAACCGAACTCGGTTGCCCATACCGGCTTGCCTGCACGAGCGGCAAAAGCTTCAAAGTATGCCAATTGGGTATCAGACCAATATTTACTTTCAGGGCTGGCAGAGAAATTTACATAGGGATGTACTCCCAAAATATCAAATTTGCCGTTGCCGCCCCGCGCTAATACTTCTTCCATAAATGGTACGTCAAAGCCGCTGACTCCGCCCGTTACTACCTGTAAACCGCCATCAATGCCTTTTATGGTGTCATAAGAGACCTGCAAGAGTTGTGCGTAGTTTTGCGCCCGCTGAGAGGGGTCAGCAATGTTAAAGTATTTCGTATCGCTGGGTTCGTTCCAGATTTCCCAATAGCGCACTTTGTCTTTGTAACGGCTGACTACAGTAGCTACATAGGTTCGCCATGCATTGATTTCAGGCATAGCGTAGTTAGGTTGCGCTTTTCCGCCGCTGCGGTCAACGTTATAGGACAATAAACCCAAAACGTTCAGACCACGTTCGGTTGATTTATTAACCGCTTCATCGGTGAAGCCCCAATCCCATCTGCCGGAATAGGGCTCAACCATATCCCAGCGCAATTCTTCCCGATTCCAATTTGCGCCGGTACTACTGGCAGCATTTAGCGGTTTTTCAAAGCTGCCGGAGATGCCGTAACGCGCTGCTGATTGAACATTTAAACCAAAAGGAGAGTTTGCGCCTTGCCCGATGGTAAAATTCGGTACAGGTGAACCCATGCTTTCCGCCGCAAGCGCGTAATTTTCTCTAACAAAGAGACTTGTTATTAGGTTTAAGACCATAAGTAAGCTACAAATAATTGCTAACTTTTTTTTCATGAGGTTGTTTCTCCACTAAGCCGGCTATGAAGTCATCCATTTTTCAGCCCCAACTTCCTTTAAAAGTTTGGTAAGGCTGTCAACATGGACTAATTCTTTGTTACCACTAACGATTACAACCTGGTCATTCAATTCAAAAGAATTGCCATTAGGACATAGCGCGGGAAGGACATAGGCAGTTCCTTTAAGCCAAAACACTACTTTACCAGTGTTTGTTGCAGAAATTGGGGTGGCTACACGGGCTACTTGACCATGTAATGTTTGAGGGGTTAAATCATTTTCTTCATCGCGCATTAGAAGGAAAAGCGCGATAATAAAACTTAAAGTGCCGGAAAGAAAAGCTCCGGGTATGCTCCACCAGTCCTCTGCTCCGGCAAGTACGCCAACAAAGCCGCCTACTCCAAACCAGATTAGGGCGACAATCAACGCCTCCATCCTTGTATTGCCTCCCTCGGCAGGTCGAGGTAAGGTTGTACCACCTGTTAGCCAATCTGCTACAGTTAGCACAATACCAAAGATGAAACTTCCTAGATAAATGTACCCAAAGACATCCACGGAGTGATTACGCCTTTTCAGCATAAGAGATAGCGAAAATAGCTTACAAGATATTTAGGGCATTGTAAAGCTAAAATTAGGAATTGCTGAAAATATAGTTGGAAGCATCTTCCAATACTTCTATAAGCTGTTCAATCGTAAAGGGCTTTGTGAGCATCCCTCTACTTCCCTTTACAGGCAAGTTTTGCCCGCTCATAGTAACAATATATACGTTCGGATTCAACTTCCTCAATTGTTCAGCAATCGAGTCACCGCTGAGACCCTGCAATATTTTATCTACAAAGATAAGTTTCGGTAGTTCTCGCTGGAAAATTTCGAAAGCAGCTTTTCCATTTGATGCAGTAAATGGCTCATAATCCATAAATTTCAGGTTAGTCGAAACAAGCTCACGTATTATCGGATCGTCGTCAATAACCAGCACTTTAATTATTTCACTCATGTTTTTTTCCTCGCTTACTAGGCGATAACCCTTTACAGAATATTATACATATTATATCAAGTATCCATGCTACCAATCCTCCAATTCTCGTCTATTGGGCTTATCTTTATGAACGTAGAAAATCAAGAGTTTTACAATTTGCTGAAACGAAATGGCATATAATATCGTCAATCTATTTGAAAGGAAGAAAGAACAGAGCGGTTGCAAGAATGGAATTGTTCTCTATAAAACGGTTCTCAACGGGGTTTGGGTAAAGGCACGCGGCGCTTGATTCTACGGCTTTTGAAGAGTATATATCGAGCCTTTGTTTAAGCTCCCTTACCGTTACAATGGTTTTGGGAGCTTTTTTGATGGCTTAAATCGCAAAACTTTCGGGGGTTTCCCAATCCATGACGCGCTCCACTATATTGGCGGCATGCGCGGTGGGTGTTCCGGTACTTAATTCTTCTTCGATTTCAGCAACTTCTTCTTCATCTACAAAGAAAGAAAGTTGTACCGGCTTGGTACTGAGCTTTTCTGCCTGTCGAAGTTTGCTTTCATCCACTTTGATTATTTCTCCGTCTTTCCACTCAAACATGGGGGAATTTTTCTTACCGCTTTTAAGAGGGGCGCTAGTTCGCATTAAGTCTTCAGGATGGATGCCTTTCTGGTGTGCAAACTTTTGAAGGCTATAGCAATGTTTCAGGAAAGAGCATGTACCGCATTTGTACATATTTGAAGCAAGGGGATAGCGTTCTTTCTGGATGTCACGCCCGATACTGAAAATACGCTCACGTAGCACGCGCCTTTCGCCTTCGCCGCGTAGGGTTGGTGTATGCGAACCATCGCGTACATTTTCTATAGCGAAGCGGCGCTCCCGGAAGGGAAACATCATTTCCACCGCTAGGTCATAGCAACTGAATTGGGTATCAATGGCAACTGCCGCAGAACTGGTGGGTTTGTAGCCGGATTTATAATCTACAATAAGCAATGAGCCGTCTTTGCTTTCGCGAATTGCCTTCCCCAACTCTTCAGGCTTAAAACTGCCGGGCGCAGTGGAATCTTTAAGTTCTAAGCGGTCAATGTAACCTTGCAAGGCGTAGCCCCGCCCGTTTTTTTCGTTGGTAAGGCTTACCATGAAGAATTGCTCAACCATTACATGGGAAAATGGGACGTTTTGGTTTCTCTCGAAAAAATCCATACAAACTTTATAGCCAGCCCCAAGCAGCTTTTCTTTTTCATCCGGGCTACGCCATAGCATCGGCGGCTTACGCTTACCGCGCTCGGTTTTAGGCTGTGAATCAATGCTAAACCATTTGCCCCTGAAAACATTGGCAAAGTTTGAGGCGCTTATATACATTTTTGCAGCAGGATTTTTGCGTTTGAAAAACTCTTCAAACATGCTGTGCAGCACGGTGCCAAACTCAAGGGCAGGTACTCGAGGTAGTTCCTCTGGTTTTTCGTGATAGTTAAACCAAAACCGCGTCCCACAGTCTTGGTAAATTTTCATCATGGAGTCGCTGAGAATCAAGCGTCCATCTTTGGTATATTTCATGCCGTTCCCGTAAAATCAACCAGCAGTAAGCAGTTTTGAATAGCAGATTACCGGGCGCGGTTGAAATCGCGCCAGCGGGTGAGCCGAATAAATGTTTGTATAGTATAACTATACTAGCACAACTGTTTTTACCTGACAAGGGTTTTAAACTATAACTTTACATATTATTTTTTACTCAGCATGATGCTATGTCTGTTTGTTATTTGTCCCGTTTGGGAGTAGGGTTTGAGCTACCCTTTGATTTGCACATCACATTAGAAGTGTTTTATTTTATCGTTATACGACATAAAAACTATAGAAAAAAACATTATAAAAGGGGTTATCCTTACCCCAAAGGATGGGCATTAAGCCTACTATTGTGTTATGATTTATATAAATAATGGCTTTGTTAAGCCATATGGGGGATGAGAAAATGGTTTAAACATTCTCCAAGTGATTTGTACAACAGAAAAGTTTCACAGGTTAAAAATCAATGAAAATCTTAGATATTAAAAAACTACAAGGAGGTAGCTGGTAAAAATGACTGTGCTAGATACCCGCGTCGGGAGCCAATACGATAGTTCTGGTCATCCCGAAGTGGTAAACGATTTCTCGATAGTGATTGCTACAGTAAACGGTTCCGGTAGCCAGACTGCCAATAACACTATTATCCGCTCGATTTTCAAAATGGGAATACCGGTAAACGGTAAGAATATATTCCCCTCTAATATTTCCGGCTTGCCAACATGGTACACAGTTAGAGTTAGCAAAGATGGTTATGTGGCACGGCGGCAGGAAACCGAAATCCTTGTTGCTTTCAACGTACAAACCGCCGATGCAGACCTTCAATCGTTGCGAGAGGGTGGCGCTTGTTTCTATCCTGATGACTATACATTTTTGAATCCGCGCAATGATGTAGTCTATTACCCCTTGCCGGTTAAGCAATTGGTAAAAGAATCCGGCGCAGATATAAAGTTAAAAGATTATATTGCCAATATGGTTTATGTCGGCGGATTAGCCGAGATTCTAGGTATAGATTTAGGCAAAATAAAAGAGGCGTTGGTTAAGCACTTTAACGGGAAAGCAAAGCCGGTAGAATTAAACTATGGGGTGGTTTCTAAAGCGGCTGACTATGTACGTCAGAACTTGCCAAAAAAAGACATCTACAAGGTTGCTCCGCTCGACCTAACTAATGGCAAAATCCTGATTGAAGGTAATACCGCTGCCGGTTTAGGCGCATTATTCGGGGGTGTATCGTTGGTTTCTTGGTATCCGATTACTCCCTCTACCAGCGTTGTTGATACCATAAACGAATATTTGCGCGAACTGCGTACCGACCCCGCTTCTGGAAAATTGACCTGCGCGGTGGTACAGGCGGAGGACGAAATCGCGGCTATCGGTATGTTGGTAGGGGCAGGTTGGGCAGGTTGTCGGGCTATGACTGCTACTAGCGGTCCCGGTCTTTCCCTCATGACCGAATTTGCCGGTTTGGCTTATTTTGCCGAAGTGCCGCTTGTTATCTGGGATATTATGCGGATGGGTCCCAGTACGGGCTTACCGACTCGCACTTCTCAGGGCGATATATTGACAGCCTATTTTCTTGGTCATGGTGATACTCGTCATGTTTGCCTGTTGCCGGGCAATATGCAGGAATGTTTTGATTTCGGCATTACCTCTTTAGACCTTGCAGAACATCTCCAAACCCCGGTATTTGTATTGAGTGACCTAGATTTCGGTATGAATCTTTGGATGACCGAACCGTTCCAATACCCGGAAAAGCCGCTTGACCGCGGAAAAGTGCTATCAGAAGATGACCTCAAACGGCTAGGCTCTTTCAAACGGTATGCCGATATTGAAGGAGATGGGGTAGGTTGGAGGACTTTACCCGGTAATCCGCATCCAATGTCAGCCTATTTTTCGCGAGGCACAGGTCATAATGCTGAGGCTGCTTATAGCGAACGTCCTGATGATTGGGAAGAAAATCTTCATCGCCTTGCCCGTAAACACGATACCGCCCGCATTTTAGTGCCTAAGCCAGTTATCCAAACGCGAACAGGCGCAAATATCGGCGTTATCGCTTATGGTTCAAGTGACCCTGCAGTAGTAGAAGCCTGCGATTTGCTGCAAACTCAAGGAGTATCTGCCGATTATTTGCGGTTGCGGGCGTTGCCCCTAGAGGAAACTACCAGTAAGTTTATCGAGTCTCATGAAATCGTGTTTGTGGTTGAAATGAATTACGATGGGCAGATGCACAAATTGTTACAAATCCATTCACCTGAGCATGCTGCTCGTTTGAAATCCGTGGCGCATTGCGATGGTTTGCCCTTTACTGCCCAATTTATTACTGAAAAGGTGATGAGCAATTTTCAGTAATACTGTATCAGGCATTTTAAATTTGTATGCAAAGGCTATAAATAAAGGACATAGATTATGACAGCAGCAGTAAAAGAACCGGGCGCAGGCGGCTCCAAACTAAATCTTCTGGGTTTTGACCGTACCGAATACAAGGGGAAGCCTTCGACCCTTTGCTCCGGTTGCGGTCACGACTCGGTTGCCAGCCAGATTATTGCGGTGGCTTGGGAACTATCACTACAACCGCATCGGGTTATTAAAACTAGCGGTATCGGCTGCTCTAGCAAGTCGCCTGCCTACTTCCTGAATCGTTCTCATGGTTTTAACTCCCTACATGGACGGATGCCCTCTCTGACGACAGGCGCAGTTCTGGCGAATAAAGAATTGCTTGCCATCGGTGTCAGCGGAGATGGTGATACTGGTAGTATTGGGCTTGGACAATACAAACACCTATTGCGCCGTAACGTGCCTATGGTCTATATCATTGAAAATAACGGCGTGTATGGTCTTACCAAAGGGCAGTTCTCGGCAACTGCCGATGAAGGGCAAAAGCTGAAATATGCCGGAGTCAACGAATTGCCGCCCATTGACCTGTGCCTTGAAGCGATTGCTTCCGGGTGCGGTTTCGTGGCGCGTTCCTTTGCGGGTGATGCCAAACAAGTACGCGAATTATTGAAAGCAGCCCTAAGCTATAAAGGCGGTACAGCGGTTCTGGATATTATTAGCCCCTGTATTACCTTCAATAATCATGAAGAATCTACTAAGAGCTATAGCTACGGCAAGGCTAATGAAGAACGGCTACACGACATCAGCTTTATAGAACCGCAGGGTGAAATTGTGGTGGATTACGAGGAAGGCACTGCACGAGAAGTTCGTATGCACGATGGTTCTACCATTGTACTCCGGAAGCTTAGCGAGGATTACAACCCGCAAGATCGAAATGCTGCCATTAGCAAGCTGGAAGAGTCGCAAGCTAACCAAGAATTTATTACCGGTCTGCTTTATATCAATGAAGGGCGTAAGCGTATTCATGAGGCGCTTCACATCGTAGATACACCGCTGGCGCATCTTAACGAGGCGCAATTGCGACCACCCCGCGAAGCTCTTGATAAGATAATGGCAGATATGAATTAATAATGCTTATCAAAAACCCCCGTCCGGGTAATGGATGGGGGTTTAGCTATTATTCCGCTACCTGAGTTTGTCCCACTTTGGGATGGTGGCTCTGGCGATATTCGCTGAGAAGACTCCTCAATTCCTTGAGAGTAATATCCCCTTTTTGCAATTTAGCTAGTAAGGCTTCGAGTTTTTGCTTGTTATCCCCCAATTGGGTAAGTAACTTCTGAAGTTTGGCTTTCTGCACATCCTTAGTGGCTTTGGAAAGCTTATCCGTTATTGTAGCAATCCGCTTGTTTAATTTATCCAATTGCTCGTTCAAGCGTGTAATGACTCTATCCTTGATTTTGCTGATGTCTGGCTTCTGCGCGTTGGTGGCTTGCAACTGGATTGTTTGCATTGTTGCAGTAGTCTGTAAGGCATTGTCGGTGGGGGCAGCCAATGCCTGAGCAGGTCCTAGCGCAACACTACCGACTAACAGCAGGGTTGCAATTCCTATTCCTAAGCGTTGTTTTAATGATGTGTGTTTCATAATTCGTGTGACCTCCGGGTATTTTTGAAAACTTCTTTTTGGATTGCCAATCGCTGTATCCACTCTTATCTTAGCCTTGCAATGTAATCGCTACATTTGGGGAATGTAAAAAGTTACTACATAAAATTGTGGTTGCCAACTTTGATTTTACATAGCAGCCTTCTTAGAAAAGAGTATGTTCATACTATTGCAATAGGCAAAAGTCGTTTTCTCGAATATTTTGCTTTGTAAAATCAATGTAAAGTTTCCACAATAAAAAATGCAGGCATCACACCTGCACTTTACATAACATCTATTAGCTGTATCTAATCAATCATTAGGTAAATAATATTTTCGCGACCTTCACGTAAGACTGTTATAGTTGGTTGCTTAAAGTTAGCGGCGGCTATCCGTTTTAACGAGGCAGCTAAATCTTCGATTCCTTCTATAGTTTGCCCTTCCATTCCGGTAATGATGTCGCCCTCGCGCAACCCAGATTTTTCAGCCAATGAACCCGGCTGAACTTTGCCAACCAACGCTCCTTTACTGGCAGGCTTGCTCTGCGACTCCAATACTTTTGCCGCATCCGCCACATGTGCGCCTAGTTTCAGCCCACTTCCCTTTGATTGTCGCAACTGCGTAATTGCTTTACGCAACGCGGGTTGGTCAAAACCAACAATCACTTCATTGCCGATTATTGTGACCGGAACGCCCATTTGCTTACTGCGATTTACCATTTCTTGGGCGGCGGCTTGGTCAAGCCCCACGTTTTTCTCGATATAACTAACTTGCTCCCGTGAAAGAAACTCTTTCACCGTTCGGCAATACGGTCAGGTGTTGGTGGAATAGACAATTGCATCTGCCATAATCAAGCCTCCTAATCAGGTAAAGAGTCTATTGCTTTTTGCAGCAAGGATTTGGCGTTTTTCGCCATATCTGCTAATTCTGGTACGTCAACCACGCTAAGGGCGGCTTCAGGATCCATTACTTTTACCATACTGCCTCCCTCATCTTCGTACACAATTACGTTGCAGGGTAGTAACAAACCTACATCAAGTTCGGCAGTAAGCGCTTGATGCGCCAACGGTGGGTTACATGCGCCCAGAATTATATAGGGTCGGAAATCAACTCCTCTTTTTTCTTTAAGAGTTTTTTTCATGTCAATCTCAGTTAATATTCCAAAACCTTGCTCTTTAAGTGCCGCTTTGGTTTTTTCTATGGCTTCGAGATAGGGTAAGGGAATTTTTTTGCCAAACCCGTAAGCGTTATTTTGCATAAAATCCTCGCTTTCTATATAGTTATTGCCAGCGTAAAAGGCTGAAATGAACAATAGTACCTTTATCTGGTTCACTTTCAATCCATATGTCGCCACCTTGCGCTTGAATCAGGTATTTTGCAATAGTTAATCCAATACCACTGCCGCTACTTGCTCCGCGTGAGCGGGATTTATCGGCGCGGTAAAAGCGTTCAAATACATGCTTTAAGTGTTCCTGTGAAATTCCGCCGCCATTATCCTCTACTTTGAACTCGACTTCATCAGACATATTGTTAGCATATAACTTGACATAACCATCTTTTTCAGTATAGCGCAAGGCGTTAGAAAGCAGATTTATCAAAACCTGTTCCACCCGGTCACGATCTGCTTTAACTGCTACGGCTTTTGTTGCTGTCGAGTCTATTTCTAACCTGACTCCTTTAAATTCAAACTGTGGGTTTACCTTTGCGATTACTTCGTTAAGTACCTCAATAGGAATAAGTTTTTCCAGATTAAGCTTTAGCATGCCAGATTCAACCCGCGACAATTCGCTTAATTCTTCGGAAAGCCGATGTAAGCGGCGTGCTTCTCGCTGAACTACTCCAAAAGTAACGGGAGTAGGCGCAAGCACGCCATCAATTAACCCCTCCATATGCCCTTCAATGGCAGTGAGCGGCGTGCGGAGTTCATGAGCAAGATCAGCAATAAGTTCCCGCCGTCTGCGTTCGTTTTCTTGCAGAGTTTCTGCCATTTGGTTAAAGCAATATGCTAAATCCGACATTTCCTTGATGTTCGGCGCTAGTACCCGCTCACTATATTTTCCTGATGCGATTCGGGTAGCGGCAATTCCAAGCGCTCGTAGCGGTTGCGAAAGGCGGCTACTCATTACCAGTGAAATTACTAACGCGCTAATCAGAGAAGCAAAGGCGGCAATAATTAGGGAATTTCGGATGCCGTTATTGAAGGCGTTATTCAAGCTTTCAATACTGGCGTTACTGTTGCCTTTCTCGGTTAGGATGCTACGAATATCTGCGCGGAAGAAGGTACTCGCTATCAGACTGGCGGCAATAAACAGGGTAAATACCCCTACCACGATTATAGATAGATAGGAGATAAATAGGCGGGTGCGGAGAGAGTTCATTTTCCAGCCTCCGCCTCAAAGCGATAGCCCACTCCCCATACTGTTTTTATCGGTTGCCCCCCTCCTGCCAATTCTATTTTTTTTCGCAGTTGTCCGATGTGTACGTCCACCACCCGCTCATCACCGAAATAATCATGACTCCAGACTGCTTCGAGCAGTTGTTCACGGCTAAAAACTCTGCCGGGCATGTCAGTAAGGGTTGAGAGCAACTCAAATTCAGTACGGGTTAAATCCAGCAATTGCTCCTTGACCCAAACCTTGCGGGAACTGCTTTCCAGTGTGAGCGTTCCAAGTATATTGCGGGGGATTGTAACGGTAGCGGAGTCTTGGCGATAACGCCTTAGCGCGGCTTTAATTCGCGCAACCAGTTCACGAGGTGAAAAGGGTTTGGTTACATAATCGTCCGCTCCCATCGTAAGACCTATGATGCGATCTATTTCTTCGGTACGGGCAGTAAGCATCAAAATATACACGTCTGATTCAGTCCGTAGCAATCGGCAAACTTCCAAACCATCTATTCCGGGCAACATCAGGTCTAGCACAATCAAGTCCGGTTTAATGCGCCGTGCCATTTCCAAGCCGCTTTGACCATCGGTAGCTACTGCGACATTATAGTCTTCTCTCTCTAAATAGCCTTTTACTAAGCTCCAGATGCTCTCTTCGTCTTCTATTATGAGTATTTTCGGTGTGGTATTCTCTGCCATATCTTTGCCCCGCTTATCCTATTCAAGTTACAGGAACATTGTAACTGACCAGTTCTACTACTAATAGTGTACTCTTAAGCTGGCGAAGATAATAGAGTTTGGATAATTCCACGCTTTGTTCAAAATCAGGTTAAAAGATTGTGTTATTACAGATTCTTATTCTAAAGGCAATCCGGCACGCATCCAGCCAATCATACCGCCCTTGATATTGCCAATACGAGTAAACCCTTGACTGCTAAGTAAATTTGCAGCATGGCTGCTACGACCTCCACTGCGGCATACAACAATAATTTCACGGTCTTTCGCGCCGATTACATTAATTTTGCTGCTAATCTGGCTCAAAGGTATTAGCTTGCTACCTTTGATATGTCCTTGCGAATATTCGTAACCTTCGCGGACATCAATTATCAAAGGTTTTTGGGTTTTAATACGCTGGTCGGCTTCTTGTGGTGTAATATTTTCGTAGGCTAAAGTCTTTGATCCGAAAAGCTTGAACATTAGGTTATCTCCTTGATTTATGCTTTGTAAATGGAACTCATTGGAGTAATTTTATCAAAGAGGTTTGAAGAATTATTAAGGTAGATATGAAGAAAGTTTGAAGATTTTAGCCTAACTTACACTCAGCTGATTTGAGGTAAAAGAAAAGCCTTGTTCCTGTGATAGAACAAGGCTTAACTCCGAAAGTTGTTATTTTTTGATAACGCTCCTTAGAGCTAAGGGTACGTAATCTGTTGAAATGTCCACAACTTTGAGGAAATCAATAGCTTCGGTGGGGCAAACATCCACACAGTTGCCACAGCGAATACAGCGTTTTTCATCCAATAGCATCCCGCTGTAATCTCCCTGTTCTTCTCGTTTCAGTTGCGGTAGCACTTCCTTACTACTGCCTTCTAAATCCTGCGCGGGTATCATGTAGAGAACATCGTAAGGGCAGGCTTCCACGCACAATCCACAAAGAATGCATCTGTCAGGATTGATGTTAATATTGTTTTGGCACAACAAACAACGTGAAGCTTCCGTTGCGCCTTGCTCTTTGGTAAGACCCAACTCTACTTCTTCAAATGGGCGTTTTCGCCGAGCAGCTATCGTTAGCAAGTCCATATGCTGTCGAGGTAAAGCATCATAACCAGTTTTGAAGAGTGGACGTTTAGTCGGGAAAGCTTCAATTTTCTGTATCGAAATCTTGTTGGCTTTAAGGAACTGATCCATTCTTTGAGCAACGGCGTGTCCTTCGCCCATGGCGTGAACCACATCGTTTGCGCCGGTATAGAAGTCACCGGCAATGAACAAGCGCGGTACGCTAGTCATATAGGTATTTCTATCGCGCTCGAACCACTCTCCGCCCTTGGCGTATAGCAGTTCAGGGTATTTAGTGTTGCGCTTAGGTCCTCGCAAGTCGCCCGCCCACGAGGGATCTACATCCTGACCGAAGGCAACTACTACTGTATCGCACTCATAGATAAACTCGCTATTCTCTATAGGTACAGCTTTGCGCCTTCCGTCTGCGCCGGGTTCGCTCATTTTCATGCGAACCATTTCGATACCTTTTAACGAGCCATCTGAATTTGATACAATATTTTTTGATGAGACCAAGGTTTTTATTTCAATACCTTCTGGTTCCATCAAGTTGATTTCTTCATCGGTCGCGCTCATTTCTTCAAGTGTACGGCGATACAACATGGATACTTTTTTGGCACCTAGACGTACCGATGAACGCACGCAGTCCACTGCGGTAAACCCACCGCCCAATACTCCAACACGGGTACCAACATCAGTTTTAACCCCGCGGTTGTAATCTAGCATAAATTTCAAACCGGGTATAACTTTAGGATGGTCTGCACCGGGTACAGGCTTATTATCCCAAGTCGCAGGCGGTTTTTCCTTATATGTACCGGCAGCCATCAAGACGGCATCGTATTGGTCAAGCAAATCACTTAGAAGAATATCTTTACCGATATAGGTATTGAGTTTGTATTCTACGCCAAGAGCCAGCACGTTTGCTTCAATTTCTGCATCGGTTATATCGCGTGGCATACGATAGTCAGGAATACCAGCCCACATTTGACCGCCCAACTTCTCCAACGCCTCGTATATCATCACAGAATGCCCTGCTTCGGCAAGGTCTCGTGCTGCTACCAACCCGGTAGGACCACCACCAACAATAGCAATTTTGGTAGGTAAAGTACCGGCTTTTTTGGTAAGTTTTGTTGCATCTTTGAAACCATTATCGGCGGCTACCCGTTTCAGGTCACGAATGCCTATTGGTTCATCAATTAGACAACGGCGGCAAATCTCTTCGCAGGGGTGCGTGCAAATACGACCCATTACGCCTACCAGCACATTACTGTACCGATTTATTTCATAAGCTTCGCCATACTTGCCTTGTGAGATTTTATCAATATATTCGGGTACATTGGTATCTACCGGGCAGTTAAACTGGCAGTTTATATTTTTCTTTAACCAGGCACTATCCCCGGCGGCAACTTCAAATTTTGTGCTCATGACTACTTCCTCTACTCTAGTGATACCATTTATGGGTTAGCCCCAATTTATTTGCGGGTTTTAATCCTCAAAGAGGGTCAATAGCCCAACTTCCCCTTGCGGGATGACAGATTAGAGTGGTAACAGTCTATTCAGTATAGCCCTCTTTACGAGTGTACCATATAGGCACACGGTTAAGCTGTTTTGCGCCAGCTATAGACACTTCAGGGCGGTTGGTCAATACTTCCCTAGACTTACCAGCCACATCTACGGTGGTTTTCACCGGAGAGAGATAGATAGTATTCGGTTCTGCTGGGCAACCGCTTGCACAACGCCCACAACCGGTGCATTTATTCTGGTCAATTGCATAGACATAAACTTCTTCAGGATAACGCGCAACCGACAGAATTTCGCTTTCAGAGATTGCTTTGGGAAGCGTTGGGCAGACATCAATGCAGTTTGTGCAACCAATGCACTTACTTTCATCAATCGTGTACCGTGTTTTTTTCGGGACGAACGCCAGCAATCGGATGTCCGTTCCTACATAATGATTGAAGTATTTTTTCTTGGAAGCCATATCTCTAATCCTTCTGATTGAGGGCTTAACTTTCCAGAGTCAGGCTTGTAGCAGTTGAGTGGAACACATGAACAACAGGCTAAAATGCACCCTTGTTAAATTCTAACAAGTTTGAACTGAACTGTCTGTAGCCCTTGCTACGAGCATTTTTGGCTTTGTAAAGCCATAAACCCTTATTTTATTGTTATAGGTCGCCTAACCGGAAGCTCAATTTATGCTAAATCGAAAACTTATCTCAAGTAAACGCAACCTTTTTTAAGTCTGTGTTATAATTGGTTTGCATAATAAATGATAGCAGGTTGGGTTGTGAATTAAAAGTGTGAAGAACATTTGTAACCAATTTTTCACGTAATGCTTATCGTTTCTACAGAATGCCTTTCGTGCTTTCATAATTAAAGGGTTGAATCTAAGATGAAAAAGCTGCTTATTCTAGGCGGTGGCTATGGGGGATTGCCTTTAGCGCAAAACCTAGCTGATTTGCAACGTAACCATCCTCAATGGGAAATTACCTTGATTGACCAAAGAGATTATCATTTGTTGCAGGTACGGGTGCATGAGGTCGCGGCGAATAGCATTTCTGTGGATAGAGTAAAAATCCCAATTTCCGAACTCCTAGAAGCGCGACATGTTAAATTTGTCCAAACGCTTATTACTAATATTGACACGGTTGGCAAGAAAGTTACTACTTCCAAAGGTACATTTGATTTTGACCGATTGGTGCTGGCGTTAGGTTCAGAAACATCCTTTAAAGGTATTCCCGGCATGCACGAGAATGCTATTCCTATGAAGCGTTTAGAAGATGCTATTACTTTTCGTACTTTGGTGATAAAAGCATTTCGTGAAGCGGCGGAGTTGGTCAAAACTGAGAAATTTGAAAAAAATGACCCGCGCCTCACTTTTGTTATTATCGGCGCGGGCTTAACTGGCACCGAACTTGCCGCAGAGATGGTGGATTTCTGCGAAGATTTATTGTTACGTTATCCTGCGCTTCGTCCTTATTACCGGATTGTGCTGATTCATAGAGGAGACCACCTGCTCACACAGTTGCCCCGTATCAATGGAGATTATGCCAAAAATGAATTGCGCCGCAAAGGGGTGGCAATTCTTACTAACTCCCCTGTAACTAAAGTTGATCCGGGAAATGTGACCCTTCAAAATGGGAAGCATGTAAAGGGGGTTGTAATTTGTTGGTCGGGTGGTATCGAGGGTCCCGCCATATTAAAAGAAAGCGGCTTTGACACCACTAATGATTTGAGAATACGAACCAACCCTTATTTATGTTCTGAACAATTCCCTTATATATATGCTATCGGTGACTTGGCTTTTATCAAAAATCCTTCTACCGGCAAGCCTATACCACAACTCGGTCAATTTGCAGAGCGGCAGGGTCATTATTTGGCTAGATGCTTCAAAGCTGAAATGGATGCAGTTTCATTTGAACCTTATGAACCAATAAGTCTCGGTATTTCAGTATCGCTTGGAAGACGCGAAGCTCTAACCATTTCTGGACCTATGCGTATTACCGGTTTGCCGGGGCGGCTTGCCAAAGATATGAGCTATAGCAAACATGAGTTTGAAATCAGGGTTAAGCCGCCAGTTTTGGGGATTCGCTAGGATAATATGAGTGAAAGAACTTCGACTTATTTAACAAGCTTTTTGGTAGCGGGTTGTGCAATACTGGCGTTATTGGTGGTAATACCGGCAGCTTCAGCCGCTGCAAATCGTATAAAACCCGGTTGGCGTGCATGGGTTTGGCCCTTGGTATTTCTTTCAATGAGCGTTGCCAGCATTTGTGACTCGGTTGTTGCAATGAAAGACTATAGCCGTAGCGACTTATTGGGGCAAATTACAGTCCTATTCCTCGGTCTAACTCTGCACTGGATTATTCTTAATTCATTCTATCGCTGGCAAGGTGATATAATTGCTCGGGTTATTGCACCGTTCGTTTGGGTTGCTTTTGCTCTTTTTGTAGCTGCACAATTGCTTTCTGCTTCTTTCTTTTCGCTCATTGCTTACGAAATTATTTGCGCCGTAATCATTACACTGGTTTACTTTCCTCTTTATGTGAAAGATCGTGACCTTGCTACCGATGCACTACCAATCTTGGCTGGGTTAGCTTTAAATGTAATCGGCGCTTTTTTCAATAGCTTCGATTTTAAAATTAACTTTGGCTTAGCTACAATCAATAATATTGTGATTTTTCACCTATTTCAGGCGGTTGGCATAATATTATTTTTAATAGGCGGCAATAACTCTTATACAGTTAAATATGCTGCACAACGCCGGCGTGAGCGTGAGAGGATTAACCACTGATTTTCCACCTTAAGAAATCACAGTGATTAATCTCCCTACGTGGCACAGGCGCACCGCCTTTACGAATACCTCAAATTGAACCTATTTTGAGAACCGTTTTATAGGGGACAATTTCTTTATTGCAACAAGTTCCAAGGTAAGAAAGGGGTGTCTCCTTGCACTCATCCTCTTCTCTCCGGCGGGTGCAGCAGGTTATTGCCCAAAAATCGTTTTTTGCAACAGTCCTGCATATACTTGCCTATTGGTTTTTCAGTATCCAAAGCATATGTTATAATTCACTCAGCTATCACTAATACGCTTGTCGGAATCACAGGCTAAAACTTAGCAAGCCTACTTAAGTTTAGAAATTAAGGGTAAGCATTTGAGAATCATCGTTTACACTGGCAAAGGCGGAGTGGGTAAGACAAGTATTGCCGCTGCTACTGCTCATCGTTGCGCCGATCTGGGTTATCGCACTATTGTGATGAGTACCGATGCCGCCCATAGCCTCGCCGATTCCCTAGATAAGCCGCTCGGTCCAGAACCTGTACAAGTAAGAGATAATCTGTGGGCGCAAGAAGTGAATGCGCTGCACGAAATGGAACGTAACTGGGGCATTATTCGAGATTTTTTGGTGGAAGTGCTGGCATGGCAAGGGCATAACGATATTGCCACCGAAGAAATGGCAGTCATACCAGGTACCGAAGAGCTTTTTAGCTTGATTCAAATTAAACGCCATCATGATAGCGGTAAGTATGATGTAATTATCGTTGATGCCGCCCCAACTGGCGAAACCCTGCGTCTGCTAAGCCTGCCCGATGCGCTGCATTGGTGGCTTGAAAAAATCTTCCCGACTCTACGCAGCGTTATGAAACTGGCGCGTCCCCTTTTGAGCAAAGTTACTAATCTGCCACTTGCTAATGATGATGTGTTCAGCAGTCTTGAAGACATCCTCGATCGCCTGAAAAAAGTACGTGACATTATCAGCGACCCTGATACCAGTTCAGCCCGCATTGTGGTTAACCTTGAGCGGATGGTTATACGTGAGGCACAGCGTAGCCTTACCTACCTCAACCTGTTTGGTTACAATGTGGATGCGGTGATGATTAATCGGGTGCTAACTCCAGAAATGATTGAACGCTCGCCCGCTCGCGCCCATGTTGCGGAAATGCAGGATAAATATCGTAAAGAGGTTACTGACTCCTTTGCGCCCCTGCCTTTGTTTCCAGCACCCCAGTTTGAGCATGAAATAGTGGGTGAGCAAATGCTTCGCCAATTGGGTGAAGAGTTGTTCGGCGCAAAGGGCGACCCCACACTCTTTTTCTTCAAGGGTCAAGCACAGCAAATCACTAAAGAGGGCGATAACTATATCATGCGCTTGAAATTACCCTTTGCTACTGAAGATGATGTTAAGTTGATGCAGACCGGAGACGACCTTGTAATTGAGGTGGGCTGGTACAGGCGCACTATTGTACTGCCAACCGCGCTGGCGCGTTGTACAGCGGTTGACGCTATTTTCAGCGGCGATATTCTGGATATTGTATTTGCTGCTCCCAAACCTGTATTTGATACTTCTAAAGCGCAACCTGCCGGCAAACGTTCGTAAATAGGTAGAAGAAATAGCTATGATAATTCGCACAGCGCAAGCTATTGTAGTGTCCTCTCCAAACCGAATGACTTTCACAGACGTTCGCCTTCGCGCACTAGCGCCGGATGAGGTGTTAGTACGTACTCTCTACACCTCGATTTCGGCTGGCACAGAACGACTTTTGATGGCGGGAAGTCTTGTGGAAATGGCTAATCTGCCTTTCCCCTGTATTCCCGGCTACGAAACGGTGGGCGAAATTGTGGAAGTTGGCGCGGCAGTCTCGCCAAATTATGTAGGTGAACTGGCATTTGTTGGCGGTAGTTATGGCTATGAGGGGGTAACGCCTGCATGGGGCGGTCAATCCAGCTATATTACTACCCACTACAGTAAGGCGTATTTGCTAAATGGGCTTGACCCGGTAGCGGCAGTGGCAGTAGCTCCGGCAGCTACAGCATGGCATGGCGTTGAGTTGATTGACATCAAACCGGGCGAATTGGTGCTGATTATGGGTCAGGGTCCAATCGGGCAATTGGCTGCTCAAGCCGCCAAACTTAAAGGGGCGGAACTAATTGTGTGCGACACAGTTCAAGACCGACTCGATAAAGCTATTGCAGGGGATATTAAAGTTAACATCACTACCACGCCTCTGAAATCCAAACTCCCCGGCAAGGTGGATGTGATGATAGATGCTACCGGCAAAATGGAAGTTATCGGCACAAATATCACCGCAATGCGCGACCGTGGCAGGGTGTTGATGCTAGGATTCTACCGCCGCATTGATTTAGATTTTGCTTGGCCCTTCCTCAAAGAATTATCATTCCACACCAGCCGCGAATGGGCGGTTGAAGATGTTCCGGCAGTTATAAACGCAATGCACCTTAATAAAATCCAGACCGAATACCTGTTTACGCATCGCTACCCGGTAGCTGAATATCAGGAAGCCTATGCTGCCGCTTTGCACAATCCTTATTGCCTAAAAGCTTTGATTAATTGGCAATAGCTTACAATTTGGACTCTTTATAAGAGCGCATAAGAGAAAGGGGGTTTTATACCCTTTTGTGAAGGCTCAAAATAAATAGAAATCATACTATATTCTTCCCTTTTATATACTTGACAACCCAACCCTTTTAGTATATCTTCCTAATTAAGAATCGTTCTTAAATAGCTAACTCTGTGAAATGTTTAAACGAGGATGCCGATACTTCATGGTAGCCTCTTGTCGGTTGAAAGAACCTCAGTAGATATAATCAAAAGAAGGAGATTACTGGTAATGGCTAATTTGCATGGATCTAAAACCCACGAAAACTTGAAGGAAGCCTTTGCAGGCGAGTCGCAAGCAAACCGCCGCTATCTTTATTTCGCACGTGCCGCCGATGTTGAAGGTGAGCCGGAAATTGCTGCGTTGTTCCGTTCGGTAGCAGAAGGCGAAACCGGACACGCTTTTGGTCACTTCGATTTCTTGAAAGAAGTTGGAGACCCGGTTACAGGCGAACCAGTAGGCGATAGCGCCGCCAACCTGAAATCGGCAATCGCCGGAGAAACCTACGAATACAGCGAAATGTATCCCGGCTTTGCCAAAACCGCTCGCGAAGAAGGCTTTGCCGAAGTTGCCGAGTGGCTTGAAACCCTCGCCAAAGCCGAAAAGTCGCACGCTGGTCGCTTCACCAAAGGTTTGGCGAATCTTGGCGTTGATTAATAATCCGGGAGAGTAGCAAAATTGGGGCGCGGCTTACCGTGTCCCTTTTACTGGCAAAATCTCTAATTAATTTCAGGATGGCAAAATGGAAGGATTTGAAGGCACAGGAGAATCTGAGCAAGCGTTAGGGGCATTAAATTCAACTGTTGTCAATTACGATGACCCCGAATTCTGGGATCGTAAGAGTCTCCGAAGAGAATTGATTCGTCAGTTTGATGTTTGTCACGGCTGCCGCATGTGTGTCAACTACTGCCCTAGTTTTCCCACGCTCTTTAAATTTGTAGATAAATACGATGGGGACGCGCACCAACTGACCCGGCAAGAAACAGACCGCGTGGTGGATTTGTGCTTCAATTGCAAGCTATGCTTTGTAAAATGTCCCTACACCCCGCCTCATGAATTTATGATAGATTTGCCCAAACTGGTGCAGCGCGACCGAGCGCAGCGGGCTAAAAAGAAGAAATTGACCCTAACCGAAAAAATATTGAGCAACCCTGAGTTATTGGGTAAGGTAAGCTCGTTGATTGCGCCTGTTGCCAATTTCGCCAACACTAACATGCTAGGGCGCATCGTGGTTGAAGCTACCGCTGGTATAGACCATCGTGCCATCCTACCAGCTTTCCAGCGCGAGACTTTTATGAAATGGTGGAATAAGCGGTTGGCTCAGAAGAAGGCATCCGCGCAAACCGCTACCAACGGTAAAGTCGCGCTGTTTCACACCTGTATGGTTAATTACCAGTCGCCGCAAATAGGTAAAGATTTGGTGGCTGTGCTGGAAAAAAACAATGTTGAGATAGTAGTGCCGGAAGGGCAGCGTTGTTGTGGCATGCCGCAACTTGATGCCGGAGACGTGGTAGAGGCACGCCAGATGATGCAGCATAATGTTAACCTACTGAATAAATACGTGAAGCAGGGCTACGATGTAATTGTGCCTGAGCCAACCTGTAGTATGATGCTCCGTAAGGAATACAAAGATCAGATACCGGGCGCGAAAACCGAAAATGTTGCGGCGCACACTTTTGACGCGCTGGAATACCTGTTCAAGATGAAACGCGCCGGTAAACTCAACACCGATTTCAAAAATGCGCCGGGCAAGTTGGTGTACCATATGCCCTGCCATCTCAAGTATCAGGCAATTGGAAAGCGTTCTTTTGACTTGCTCAAGAGCATTCCCGGTACAGATATTACCTTTATAGATAAAGGCTGTTGCGGGCATAGCGGAAGTTGGGGCATGCGAAAGGAAAATTATGATGCGGGTATGAAGGTTGGCAATGGGTTATTCGAAGAAGTGAAAAAACAAAAAGAGGCGCGGGTAGTGACCGATTGCCAGTTAGCCGGTTTGCAAATCCAGCAAGGAACCGGCAAACCAGCTTCGCATCCGATTGAAATCGTAGCGGAAGCCTATGGTCTGAAAGACAAGAAGTAAGGTCGGCGAGGGGCTAAAACGCTTACTTGAACCATAACCAGAGAGGATGTGCCAATTATATGAGGGTGCTGGAATTGGCGGATGTGAAAGATATTGCCGCCTACGAAAAGGTGCGCGATGAGTTCCGCCGCCGTATCATTGAGCTAAAGAAATTGCGCCGTATCGGTGTGGGCGATATTATCACTTTGGTCTTTGAAAACCGCGATACTCTGCTATTTCAGGTTCAGGAGATGATGCGGGCTGAGCGAATCGTACACGACCCTCAGATACAGGATGAATTGGATACATATAACCCGTTACTGCCGGGTCCGTTAGAGTTGAGCGCAACAATGTTCATCGAAATTGATAACCAGCAAGAGTTGCGCCGTCGCCTTAGCACACTGTTAGGCATCGAGGAGCATTTTGCGTTGGTAATCGGTAAGAATCGAGTGCCGGCTCGTTTTGAGGAAGGGCGCAGTACCGCCGAGAGACTCAGTACGGTACATTACGTGCGGTTTCAGCTTACGGCTGCACAGGTGGCACAACTTAAAGACCCGTTGGTAGAAGTGGCGTTGGCGTTCGACCACCCGAACTATCGCGAACAGGCGGTACTTCCACTACCGATACGACTTGAATTATCCAAAGACCCCGAAGATTATTAGTGTTACTTTCCGATTCAGGGCAAGGAGTATAACCAACTTCCTTGCCTGAAATGAACCTTCCAATAACCTTTTGAACCAAAAAGTCAGGAGGTTTGTTCTAGTTTGCAGAAGGTGATATACTTTATTCTGTCAGGGAAAAATAAATATTTGTTTCAGAATAGCAAAATTTGCCTTAGAACCTTTCCGGTGAATCCTTTCAGGCTTTGAACTAATCACTTCTAATTTTATGTAATCTGCATTTTTCAAGTTATGGATGGTTTACCAATTATACAATCGGTTCTAGTAGTTATTTTGTAGTTAGCCTGTTCCCCCACATAGGGCAATAGAATTGCCGATTGATGATTTTAAAGTGCCTGATTGAGGTAAACAACGTGAAATATTTAATCCGAGTATCAAGTGATTCGAAAAATTCAGAACCAATTCCGCGCTATTCGCTGGTAGCTTTCAAGTTTAAAGGCAGAACCATTCGAATTGGGATGGTTTGGAAATCCGATTCCGAGGATGGAAGTGTCAAAGTACAGGCATATGCAGGCTTAAACCCAACTTTGCTTGAAAAGTTAGGTTTTAACGAAAACCAATTTTTGACTATCTCAAGTACCAACTACGAAAAAGTGAGAAAATTCGATTAGTTTTCCGCGATACTTTTAAGGTCATCCGCCGCTCATTCGTAACCTTTCTGAGATTTGCGCGTTTAGTTTACTAGTTGAAAAACTATTAACTATGAAAGGCAAATTCAGACCATGGCAAAAAGCAAGACTATTTATACGGTAATGCTGATGGCGGCGCTGTTTTCCCTCTTCTGGTGGGTATGTATTCCGGCTAATGCGGCGGAAACTCCAGTGGGTTGGCGGGATACAAGCACTAGCATTCGCTATTCCAATGCGTTTTATTCCTCGGCGCGTTGCTTTGACGGCACAGCCCCCAATGTTTACCACTTTAGCGGGGTGTACTCTGATAACCCGGACTTCGGCACGGTAAGCGTAAATCTCGACACGGGCGCGTATGCCCACAGCGCCAACTATTTTATCCTCTGCAATCCCTATACTGGCTATTCTTACAGACTTGCGGATGAGGGAAGCGGGGTGGTTTACTCCCCAGCTTTTCCGAATGGGCGTACCATTTCCCATCAGGTAACGCATTATGCCACTGACGGCTCGTTTTATGTCTATAGCTTGCAGATAAAATCGCAGTTGGTGAACGATAAACCCGTTTACACTAGCACTTTATTTGCCAGCAGCGACGGTGGTTTGAATTGGACGGAAGGCGCTCAGCAACTTGGCGGGGTTCTACGCAGCATTACCGTTGCACAAGCGGATGGACGCTCTCTCTACGGCATTTCACAGGTGAAAGATGCCGTTGCGCCCAACAAGATGAAATACACTGTCTATTTTTCGGCTGATGCGGGTGTAACTTGGGAGAAACGCTCAGAACACGATGCCTCCGGGATTTATTTTGAGCCGGAAGTGTGGTTTCCGCCTTTGCTCGGTTTTCGCCCTCCAGTGGATTATCTGTCTATGATGATAAGCAACGGCGGCGCGGGGTCGAGCGGCGGTACCAGCAGTTACCTATCAACCGACGGCGGGCGCACTTTCCAGCCGATAGGCAGCACCGGAATAGCCCGCAGTGTCTCAACTTTCTACAGCGCGGATGGCATCTTACGCCTCAGTTCTCCTTATAGTTCTGGCTATCTGGTTGGCGGCACGCTCGAACGTAGCAAGGATGGTGGCGTTACTTGGCAGACACTTTCGCTACCAGCAGAATTATCGGGCGATGGTAAGGGTCCTCCTCCCGGTCTGACGGTTCAGGCATTATCGGATGCGCCTTCTAGCTTCCTGATAGGCTTCACCAATCAGAGCGGTAATCTCTGGTATAGCGGCGACAGCGGTTCAAGTTGGCAGAAGTTGGGCGCAAATATGGCGGTGCTGGATGTAACTTCCTATGCCCCTTTCAAGTTGCTTGGTCAGCGCGATGGTAGGCTGTACACGCTGGATTTGCCGGCGCAGTCGAGTCGCAATATGACCAATCCCGCCCCCGTTACTCAGCCGAACACGGGCTATTATTTTGTGGAAACGCGCCACAACCTTTCACCCTTCTTCCGGCAATACTGGGAGGCGCACGGCGGAACGGCGCAATTCGGTTTCGCCAAAACCGAGCCTTTCCGCGAGGTGAACCCTAACGATGGCAAGATTTACACTGTGCAGTATTTCGAGCGAGCGCGTTTCGAGTATCACCCAGAGAATAAAGGCACACCCTACGAGGTGTTGCTAGGATTGTTGGGGGTACAGTTTACCGAGCAGCAACAGGCAAACGGGAACGGCGCGTTCAATCGCTTCGAGGATAAGCGCTATCCGGGCGCAACTTATTTTCCCGAAACGGGTCACAACCTCCGCAACAGCTTCAAGGCGTATTGGGAGGGGAACGGGGGACTCTCGCTATATGGCTATCCCATTAGTGAGGAGTTCATCGAGGTGAACCCGGACGATGGCAAAACCTACGTGGTGCAATATTTCGAGCGGAATAGGTTCGAGTGGCATCCTGAGAACATTTGGACGCGCTACGAGGTGCTGCTAGGCTTGCTCGGCAATCAGCTTTTAATTGAGCGTGGTTGGTTGGACTGGAACAGGCAGCCCATTCGGAGCGTAGCAAGCCCCGCCCCTATCAATTAAAACTATTGTTGGCAACGGCTACTTTGCAAATATGCCCCGGTTAAATGGTTGCGAAAACCACGCGCCGGGGCATTTTTTTAACCTATGCGATTACCGGCAAGTGGGACAGAGCTTCCTGCACTTGCTCGCTTGAGTATTCGATGTCAACCAAATCACCCTTTAGGTATCTATCGTAAGAGCCTAAATCGAAGTGACCATGACCGCTCAGGTTGAACAGGATAGTTTTGGAAACGCCTTCCTCGCGGCAACGAATCGCCTCATCAATCGCTGCTTTGATGGCGTGAGTCGGTTCGGGACCCGGCAGGATGCCCTGAGTCCGGGCGAAGGTGACACCTGCTTCAAAGGTGGCGTTCTGGTGGTAGGCTCTGGCTTCGATTGCGCCCAACTCCATCAGGTGGCTGACCAACGGAGCCATGCCGTGATAGCGCAACCCTCCGGCGTGGATGCCTTCCGGTACGAAATCGTGACCGAGCGTGTGCATCTTGACCAGCGGGGTTAGCTGCCCGGTGTCTCCAAAGTCGTAGGTGTAAACCCCTTTGGTGAGAGAGGGGCATGCGGCAGGCTCAACCGCGATGATGCGGATATTCTTACCTGCGAATTTGTCTTTGATGAAGGGGAAGGTTATACCAGCGAAATTGCTACCGCCTCCGGTGCAACCGATGATGATGTCGGGATACTCGCCCACTTTTTCCAATTGCAGCTTGGCTTCCTGTCCGATGATGGTTTGGTGCATCAAGACGTGGTTTAGCACACTGCCGAGGGAATAACGGGTGTCGTCCCGTTGCGCCGCGATTTCTACCGCTTCGCTGATTGCCATGCCAAGGCTGCCCGGAGAGTCGGGCGAGGTTTCCAAGATTTTGCGCCCGGAAGCGGTGGTATTGGAAGGGCTGGCGATTACTTTCGCGCCGTAGGTTTCCATTAGAGCGCGGCGGTAGGGCTTCTGCTGGTAGCTTACCTTCACCATATAAACGGTGCATTCAATCCCGAACATTTCACAGGACATCGAGAGCGCCGTACCCCATTGCCCAGCGCCTGTTTCGGTAGTGATGTGCTTTACCCCTTCTTTCATGTTGTAGTAAGCTTGGGGAACGCTGGTATTGGATTTGTGGCTACCGGAAGGGCTGACCCCTTCATACTTGAAATAGATTTTCGCAGGGGTATCCAGCAATTTTTCTAGGCGATGGGCGCGATATAGCGGGCTTGGTCGCCACAGCTTGTAAATTTCCTGCACCTCTTCCGGGATGTCAATATAACGCTCGGTACTAACTTCTTGCTTGATTAATTCCATCGGAAAAAGCGGGGCGAGGTCTGCCGGACCGATTGGTTGGTGCGTGCCAGGGTGCAAGGGCGGCGGCAACGGTACGGGCAAATCTGCTTGGATGTTGTACCAAGCGGTAGGCATTTCCTTTTCATCCAATTCGATTTTGGTGGGATGAGCTACCATAAGGGTTCCTCCTGAGCGAAATCACTTTGCATTAGCCACATTAAGCGGTAGTTTGGGGCAGAGCTTTTATTTCCATTTTAACCTGAAAACCGAAATTGCTGTTTTGCCTGACCAAATCAGGTGAGGTTTGTTTGATTATCTTAAACTTTAGGTTAGCTGATGTCAAGGTGAGCGTGGGGGTCTGCTTTTCAAATGACCTTGAAATGTGTAAAATGTAGGGGACTGCTATACTTCAAGTTTAGATAAAGTTGAGAATATGCCTGCTATGCCTGCACCTGCCACACTGAAAGTTTTTCTGTGCTACTCGTCCGGGGATAAGACGGTGGTGCGCGAACTGTATCACCGCCTCAAAGCCGAAAGCGCGTGGCTTGAGCCGTGGTTGGACGAAGAAGAACTGCTGCCCGGACAGACTTGGCGCGATGAAATTGAGAAGGCGGTGGAGCAGAGCCATATAATTTTGGTGTGCCTTTCGCCCGTTTCGATTGACAAAGAGGGTTATGTGCAGCGCGAAATTAAGGTGGCGCTGACCTATGCGGACTACATGCCCGAAAGCCGGATATTTATTATTCCCCTCAAATTGATCGAGTGCGAGATACCTCGCCGACTGCGGGAATGGCAGTGGGTGAATTACTATGATGAGCGTGGGCATGAGCGGCTGATGAAATCGTTGCAATTACGCGCCGCGCAAGTGGGCGTTTCGGTAAATAATCCCACGCCCCTTGATGCTACCCCTATTCAAAAGCTGCCCACCCCACCGCCCGTAATAAAGGCGGCAGAGCTAAAACCTGCCACGCCCGAAAGCGAGCGGGAAATGATGCTGCGCGAAATTGCCGACCTCAGTATAAGCCACACCCGCCGTCTGCAAATCGGGGACAGGTTGAGCGAAATCGGCGACACCCGGCGCGGGGTGAGTGTGCGCGAGGATGGGCTTCCCGATATAGCGTGGCTGCCGGTATATCCGGGCGGTACGCTGGCAATCAAAGAGCAGATCTTTGAGGTTGCGCCCTTCTACATCGCCCAATACCAAGTAACCTTTGCCCAGTATGAGGCTTTCGTGAAAGCGGCGGACGGCTACCAGAACGCGGAGTGGTGGCAGGGCTTCCCGAAAGAGTACCAACAACCGCAAAAGCTAAACGAGCAATATCATAAGGGTTTGAACATGCCCCGCGATAAAGTATCGTGGTATCAGAGCGTGGCGTTCGGGCGTTGGCTGAACAAGCGCATGCGGGGTGGGCAGTTGCCCAATCCGAGCGGGAGCGGCAACCCTTTAATAGTAGGTAATAACGCGCAGGTGCGGTTGCCAACGGAATGGGAATGGCAATGGGCGGCGCAAGGGGGCAGCCAGCAGCGGGCATATCCGTGGGGCGCGTGGCAAGAGGGCTACGCCAACACCGGTGCAGTGGGATTGCAACGAACAACGGCAGTGGGCATGTATCCGCAGGGGTTGGCGGTATGTGGCGCAATGGATATGAGCGGCAACGTATGGGAGTGGTGCTTGAACAAGTACGAAGAACCTGAGAAAGCGGCAGTGGACAAGAGCGGGGACACGCGGGTGGTGCGGGGCGGGTCTTACGGCTACGATCGAGCTCTTGCGTCCTGTGCGTACCGCTTCAACGTCGTCCCTTACTACGATAACCTCAAGCTCGGTTTTCGGGTGGTGGTGTGTTCCGCTATAGCGCCACTCTGAACTCTGAATCCTCTGAACTCTGAGCCTCTGGCGCTCTTTCCTCTAAACTAACCCAAAGAGCTAGGGATAGGGTAAGGTCAAAGGGGTAAGGGTAAAGAGAATTCCGTACGCGCGTAGCGCCGCCCGAAAATCGCGACCCGGAGGTCGCTCGTACAGGGGGTTTGGGTTCTGTAGGAGGCTGCTCTGTCCGCCGATTTTATCGAAAGCAATAGCTCTCTCCCACAAGATGCGCCCGCGTTTGATGGTAAATTCTGGTGGATTTATCTCAACCCTCGTTTTACGGATTTAATTAAGCCCCTTGCCTGAAAAACAGAACGTTCAGGCGGTTACTCCGGCTTCTTGCACCTTTTCGTGGGCTTTTTTCCTCAGAAAATCCTCTCTTTGGTGTTCGTAAGATTCGTTAGGAATAGTGATTATCTTGCCAAAGCGGGAGGCTTCTACAAAAACCCGCGAGACTCGCTCAACCGTTTCGCAGACTATCATTGCTTCGCGCAAGTTCGCCCCGATTGCCACCATGCCGTGATTAGCCAGAATTGCCGCTTGCCTATCGTCCAACGCTTCTACAAAATTCAACGCCAGTTCTTGCGTACCGGGAAAGCCGTATTTAGCCACTTTTACGCCTCCGCCGATAACCATCGTTAGTTCGTCCATAATCACGGGCAAATCGGTACGGGTAACTGCCAAGACGCTGGCATAGGTGCTGTGGTTGTGTACCACTGCCTTGCAATCGGGACGGCTGAAATAGGCGGCTAGATGTAGCGGTAATTCGCTGGAGGGACCGGGGTTGCCGCTGAAAACCTTGCCCTGCCAATCCACAAAGCATAATTCTTGAGGAGAAAGAGCGCCGTAATTCTTCCCGGAGGGGGTGATGAGCAAGCCTTCTCCACCGGAGAGCCTCGCGCTGACATTTCCGGCTGTGCCATGCGCCAGCCCTGTTCTGAACATGTACCGCGCCGTACTTACCACTTCTTCAGCCAGTCCGAGATATTTATCCAGATAGTTAAAAAGCATTGGCTGCTCCTTTTGATAAGAAGTTCTCAAATCTATAGAAAGAATAGTACAGAGTCGCTACTATTTCAATGAGTTAGGCTACAAACAAGGCTAATTAATATGAAAGATAGGTATAGAAGAACCGTTAGGCATTAATACTAATCTTTCCGATTAGGGGGTGGGGTTCTTTCCCTCATCCCGCTATAATAATTATAGAACGTTTTTAAGCTTGAGTATTTTACAGGAATATTAGGATAAAAAGGGGTTTGTATATGGCAAAGACAGTCGAACGCAATGCCGCGGAATCTATAGCGGTCAATGTCGCCCCGTCCGTGCATATCAGCCCAGAAGAGGTACATACTACTTTAAGCCGTCATATGCTGGCGGATGGCTATAGTTTCGTGTACGACCATCGCAAGAGCGAGGGTAGCTATCTGGTAGATGCCAAAAGCGGCAAACGCTACCTAGATTTATTCAGCTTTTACGCCAGTTCGCCACTTTCTCACAACCATCCCGGTCTGAAAGACCCTGCTTTCCGCGAACGTTTGGCAGATGCCGCGCTGATAAATCCGGCTAACTCCGATGTTTACACAGTTGAAATGGCGGAGTTCGTAGAAACTTTTACCCGTTTGGCTGTTCCCGATTATTTGCCGCATATTTTCTTTGTGGCAGGGGGCGCGCCCGCAGTGGAAAATGCCCTGAAAACAGCTTTTGACTGGAAGGTTCGCAAGAATTTTGCCAAAGGGTACGCCTACGAAAAGGGTCATAAGGTATTGCACTTCAAAGAGGCTTTTCACGGGCGATTGGGCTATACCATTAGCCTAACCAATACCGCCGACCCGCGCAAATACATGTATTTCCCGCGCTTCGATTGGCCCCGCGTAGATAATCCCAAACTCGAATTTCCGGTGGATGCTTCGCTGGCACAAGCGCGGGAAGCGGAATCGCTTTTGCAAATAAAAGAAGCTTTCGAGCGCAACCCTGACGATATTGCCGCTATTATTATTGAGCCGATTCAGGGCGAGGGGGGCGACAATCATTTTCGCCCGGAGTTCTTAAAGGCGTTGCGCCACATAGCGGATGAGCATGAAGCCATGCTCATTTTCGATGAAGTGCAAACCGGAATCGGTATTACCGGCACAATGTGGGCGCATCAGCAATTGTGGGCAAAGCCGGATATTCTGATATTTGGCAAGAAAACGCAAATTTGCGGTATTGCCGTGTCAAGTCGGGTGGATGAGGTGGAACACAACGTTTTTGTGGAACACAGCCGCATCAACAGCACATGGGGCGGTAATTTGGTGGATATGGTGCGAGGGCAACGCTACCTTGAGATTATCCATGCCGAGCGTTTGGTCGAAAATGCGCGGATAATGGGCGAATATTTTTTGGAGAAATTGCAGGAGCTTGAGCAGAAAAACGCGCCGATTGGCAATGTACGGGGGCGGGGGTTGTTCCTAGCTTTTGACCTAACCGATATGGCTGCCCGTAATAAGCTGATTAAGGACGCTTACGACAACGGTTTGCTGCTACTGCAAAGCGGCATTTGTTCTATCCGCTTGCGTCCACATCTGGACATCAAAAAACAAGCGATTGACCACGCGCTGGAAATTCTCGAACAACTCTGGCACCTTCGCTAACAAATAAAAAAGGAGACGCTTCTTTGCGCCTCCTCTTTTTTTATTTCAGGATAATTAGCGCGTGAACTGGGCTTCCTCAGTAGAGCCGTGCAAAGCGGTAGTTGAGGAATTACCGCCGGAAATTACCTGAGCCACCTCATCGAAGTAGCCGGTACCAACCTCACGTTGGTGCTTAACGGCGGTGTAGCCATACTCTTCGGCAGAGAACTCCGACTGCTGCAACTTGGAGTAGGCTGCCATGCCACTTTCTTTGTAACCACGCGCCAGTTCAAACATGCTGTAGTTGAGGGCGTGGAAACCGGCAAGGGTAACGAATTGGAACTTGTAGCCCATTTTGCCCAATTCTTTCTGGAAATTGGCAATAGTGGCTTCGTCCAGTTTCTTTTTCCAATTGAAGGAAGGTGAGCAGTTGTACGCCAGCAACTTGCCGGGGAACTGTTCGTGGATTGCTTCGGCAAACATACGCGCTTCTTCAAGGTTCGGCTCGGAAGTCTCGCACCACACCAAATCGGCGTAAGGAGCATAAGCCAGACCGCGTGCAATTGCCGAGCCAAGCCCACCCTTGATGCGGTAGAAGCCTTCAGCAGTGCGTTCGCCGGTTACGAACGGTTTGTCGTAAGGGTCAATGTCGCTGGTAATCAGGAAAGCGCCGTTAGCATCGGTGCGAGCAATCAGAAGGGTGGGTACGCCCATCACGTCCATTGCAAAACGCGCCGAAATGAGGTTGCGGACAGCTTGTTGGGTAGGAAGCAGCACTTTGCCGCCCATATGACCGCATTTTTTCTCAGATGCCAACTGATCTTCAAGGTGTACGCCCGCTGCGCCTGCTTCTACCATCGCTTTTGCTAGTTCAAATACATTGAGAGGTCCGCCGAAACCCGCTTCGGCATCCGCAATAATGGGGGCGAACCAGTGAATATCGTCTCTGCCTTCGGAAGTGTAGATTTCATCGGCGCGTTGTAGAGCCTGATTAATGCGTTTAACTACACTCGGCACGCTGTTAGCGGGGTAAAGGCTTTGGTCAGGATACATGTTTCCCGACAGGTTAGCGTCTGCCGCAACTTGCCAACCGCTCAGATAGATGGCTTTTAGCCCGGCTTTAACCTGTTGAACTGCCTGATTACCGGTAAGCGCACCCAAAGCCGGTACGAAATCGTCGGTGTGAAGCAACTCCCACAATCTAGCTGCGCCTAATCGCGCCAGTGTATGCTCTACCTGTACTGACCCGCGTAACCGCACTACGTCCGCGGCGGTGTAAGGGCGTTTGATGCTTGCCCAGCGGCTATCGTTTGCCCAGCTTTTCTCTAACTCAGCGATAGCCTGTTCTTGTTTGTAATTTTTGTGACCGTTGGAATTGCTGTTAGCCATTGAAAAATCTCCTTTTGCTTCTTTGCAAATATACTATCACCCCAAAAATTTCTTTGAGGATAAAATGCCTGTAATTTTGACAGTCTAATGAACTTATTTCTCCGATTGGAAATGAACCGGAAAAGCAGTTATCGCATTTGTTAAACTATTGATTCTTGTAATTAGTGCCATAAGCTTTATCTATGGTAATGACGTTTATGATTAACATTACCTATCAATAACTATAATCACAAAATCGCATAGAATCAAGAGAATAACAGGTGAATGGTATAGAATTGCCTGTGAATGGTAATTTGATGTCTTTGTGGCGCTATAACGGTAATGTATTTTTCGAAATGGTACAATATCGCTATGAATAAGTTAAAAATTCTTTTTATGGGAACTCCCGAATTTGGGGCAACGATACTGTATGCGTTGGCAACTGCACCCCATTTGGAGGTTATGGGCGTGGTTACGCAACCTGACCGTCCGGCAGGTAGAAAAAACCAACTTAGCCCACCCCCCGTTAAAGTAGCCGCGCAAGAACTTGGTCTTCCATTAATGCAGGTTGAACGCTTGCGCGACTCTGCCGTTCAGGCACAGTTGTTGGAATTTAGCGCAGGGGCTGAAATATTTGTGGTGGCGGCGTTTGGCTTGATTTTGCCGATTGCAGTTTTGAATATGCCCCGATTAGGCTGTATTAATGTACACGGTTCTTTGCTGCCAGAATATCGGGGAGCTTCTCCGGTGGCGCAAGCTATTTTGGATGGAAAAACCGAAACAGGTATCACAATAATGCTTATGGAAAAAGGCTTGGATACCGGTCCTATGCTCAGCAAAGTAGTAATTCCAATTGAGCCTGAAGATACCCAACCAAGCTTAATGGATAAGCTGGCTAAATCGGGCGCGGCGTTATTGTTGGATACTTTACCGCGCTGGGTAGCGGGGCAAATCACCCCTGAGAAGCAAGACGACACCCGCGCCACTATTACTGGTATTATCAAGAAGGAATATGGCTTGCTAGATTGGAACAAGCCCGCCGCAAGCATTGAGTGTATGACTCGCGCTTATTACCCGTGGCCCGGAACTTATACTTTTTGGCAAGGGCAAAACTTGAAGATAACCGGGGCAACTGTCTTTCCAGAAGAAGTAGCGGAAAGCGCTATACCGGGAACTGTAGTTTTGGCACGAGTTGAAGGAAAAGAACGTGTTTTGATTGCCACTGCTAAGGGGTGGCTTGCGCCTCGTGAGTTACAATTACCCGGAAAAAAGGCTATACCTGCGCTAGAATTTGTAAAAGGACAACGCGCTATTATTGGGGCAAGGCTTGGCGATGGATAAGAAGCTTACTTTGTGGCAACATCTGTTGCATTTTTGCTTATGGGTGGTGTGTTTAGGCGTGGGTTATTTCGTGTTGGTCGGCATTACTTATGGTTTGGGCGGTATCCCTGAGCTTTTCGGCGCAACTGGTGAGAGCTTACAATGGTGGAGTTGGGGTTTAAGGCTTTGTATTGCCCTTATATTCGGCTTTGCTACCTTCTGGCTGCTTTTCCATCCAATCAGGGCGCGTCGGGCTGTGGGTGCCTTTGTAAAAACTCTATATAGCCGATTTATACCGATTAAAAAAGCTGAAACGCCCCCCGTTTCAACTTCAACTGTTAATACTGGGGAAATAAAACCAATAAGCCGCCGTCGCTTTCTAACGGAAAGTTCTGCCTTGACCGCATTTACGGGCTATAGCTTTTTTGCCGAAGCAAATGCTTGGACGGTTAACCGAGTTGAACTCAAATTGCGGGATTTACCCTCCGCTTTTGAAGGTTTTACCATTGCCCAAATCACCGATATTCACATTGATTCTTATTCTACTCCGGTAGATGTGAGCAGGTTCGTGGATAGGGTAAATTCCTTCAAGCCTGACCTTACGGTTGTGACGGGAGATTTCATTTCCAGAGGAACTTATTATTTCGATATGGCGGCAGAAACCCTCGGCAAGTTACAGGAAGGCTCGCGTATGGGGGTTTACGGGGTAAGCGGTAATCACGATTTCTGGTCGGACAGCGATTTGGGACGAATCGAGCCAGCTTTAAAGAAAAACGGGATTCCATTAATCCGTAACAGCGCTACGGAACTAAGGTTAAACGGGGATAGTCTCTGGTTGCTTGGAACAGACGATAGTACCACCCATAACGCTGATTGGGGCAAAACAATTAAATCGCTTGGCTATCAAACGGTACAAGAAGCTCAAAAGGATGTACGCCCTAAAATTTTGCTATCTCATAATCCCAATTTTATTGAACAGGCGAAAGATACTAACAACTGCCTGATGTTGAGTGGTCATACACATGGCGGACAAGTATATCTACCCGGTGTAATGGATTTGGTGATGCAACCGATTTTCCCGCGCTACCGGGGTTTATATAACATAGGCGAGTTCCAGCTATATATAAATAATGGATATGGCACTGTTGGTCCTCCATTGCGCTTCCTAACTCGTCCTGAAATTACACTTATTAGATTAACGAGAGAGTCCTACCCCAAATGAACCATCAAAAATCACTAAAAATAGTACAAAAGTCATATTTCAAATGTAACCTATGTCTCTTTGTTTCGTAATGTTATATGCATATACTTATATTATGATAAAAATGGCACAAATTCTGGGATTTGTAGATATTGAGAAAAGTATTGAAGTAGAAATAAAGTCAAGAAAATTCCACAAATGTTTACCGAACGTTGACTTTCGGCAAGCGTTTAGAACCTATAATAGTTGTTAACAATAGAAATCAGATATTTTAAAACTGGTAATAGTATTTTAACAATTAAGTAGTAAAAAGAAATTTTAGTAAAAGAAAAAGGTGGATATTATGGAAAATTTCAAGAATTACGGCACTAATGAAAGTTCAGATACAGAAATACAAGAGATTACCACAGTTGGTGAAAACCTCGACCTCAAAGGCGGACAAGTAGTAAATGCGCCAGACTTTGTTGATTTGTTGATGATGGGCTTCTCTGAAGATGAGCTTAAACTTTTGCTTAAACTGCGCCGTCGCTTTGAGCAAGGCGAGCATGACGTAACACCTGAAATTATCCGGTTACGCTTCGCAAAGTTTTTGTACGAAAACGGCAAAATCGACGCCTAATAAGCTTGATTTAAATATAGATAAAAGAGGGCGCACTGTTTAGGTGCGCTCTTTTTTAAGCCAATTATTAGCGATAAAATAAAAGCATGAGGTTATATAGCTTTACTTTGTATAATAATTCGGTTAATATAATTGTTAAAAAGAAGTTGTAAAGTGGTGGAGACGCTTTTCTAGCGTACTCTCGCTGTCGGATAACAGATATTTTTTGTAGGCGGGGGTGTTAGGCATTGGAGCTTGGATCTAACCTGCCCCGAATGTGGATTTTGCAGAGTTAGAGGCAACCTCCAGTTCCTAACCCCCCTATAATCTTAGAAGGTACAATTGCAGGAACCACAGAAACAACCGGGAAAGCTCGGTTTGGTATTCCTGTTCCTATGTTATGGAGGTTAGGAAATAATTTATTATGTCTGAAAGACAAATCCAAAAGTTTGAAACCGTAATAGGCGGTCGAAATTACAGCATTGAAGTCGGTCGAGTAGCTGAGCAAGCACACGGCGCCGTCCTTGTACGCTATGGCGATACAATGGTTCTCGCTACCGTAGTTGCTTCATCTGAACCTCGTGAAGGTCAGGATTTCTTCCCTCTCACCATTGAATACGAAGAGCGTATGTATGCAGCGGGTAAAATACCCGGTGGTTTTATCAAACGTGAAGGTCGCCCAAGCGAAAACTCGATTCTAATTTCGCGTCTGACCGACCGCCCCCTTCGCCCTTTGTTTCCTAAAGGTTATTTTAATGAAGTGCTAGTACAAATTACCGTACTAAGCACCGATCAGGAAAATGAACCGGATACTATGAGTATCATAGGCGCTAGTTGCGCTATTGGTCTTGCTGGCTTACCTTTTGGTGGTCCGGTGAGCGCCGTTAAGGTTGGCTACATTGACGGTGAGTTTATTTGCAATCCTACTGCACACGAACTGGCGGATAGCAAACTTGACCTGACCGTAGCCGGAACCGAAGATGCCGTAATGATGGTGGAAGCTGGCGCGTGGGAACTGCCCGAAGAAACAATGCTGGAAGCGGTAAAATTTGGCTTCAATGAGCTTCAAGCTGGCATTCGCCTTCAGAAGCAAGTTTTTGAAACCGTAGGCGTAGTTAAACAGACCTATGCAGCGCCGGTGGTTGACGAATCCCTCAAGAGCGAAATCAAGGGTTGGCTGGGTGATAGATTGCGTGGCGCGGTTCGTAATGCGGACAAAAACGCTCGCGTAGAAGCTACCGAGAATTTGCGAAAGGAAACTATCGCCAATTTTACACAGGGTTTTGAAGACGAAACACAATTGGCAGAACGCACCAAAGCCGCCGAAAAATATTTTGATGGGTTGCTCAAAGAAGAAGTACGAACCGCGATTACGAATGAAGGTATTCGTCCTGATGGTAGAGCAGTAGATGAAATTCGTCCCATCAGTTGCGAAACCGGGCTGTTGCCGCGAACTCACGGTAGTGCCTTGTTCACTCGCGGGCAAACTCAGATTTTGAGTGTAACAACACTTGGTACTAGCGGTGAAGAGCAAATCCTTGATGGCTTGGGCTTAGAAGAGTCGAAGCGTTTCATTCATCATTATAACTTCCCTCCTTTCAGCACAGGTGAAGTGAAGCGGTTACGTGGACCTTCACGCCGAGACATAGGACATGGGGCGTTGGCAGAGCGTTCGCTGGTTCCTGTAATCCCTGATGAGAACGATTTTCCTTATACAATTCGGGTGGTATCTGAAACACTCAGCAGCAACGGTTCTAGTTCTATGGGTAGCGTTTGCGCTGGTACTCTATCGCTAATGGATGCTGGCGTACCGATTAAAGCGCAGGTTGCTGGTGTGGCGATGGGTCTTGTTACCGACTCAGAGGGTGGCTGGAAAGTGCTGACCGATATTCAGGGTATCGAAGATGCGCTTGGCGATATGGATTTCAAGGTAGCTGGCACTGAAAATGGCGTTACCGGTTTGCAGATGGACATCAAAACCACTGGCATTACTTTTGAGATTATGCAGGAAGGCTTCAAGCAAGCGCTTAAAGGTCGCTTGTTTATTCTAGGGAAAATGCAAGAAGCCCTTAGCAATTCTCGCCCTGAACTTTCCCCGTTTGCGCCACGTATTGTACGGATTCAGATAAACCCGGAAAAAATCGGCGCGTTAATTGGACCCGGCGGCAAGAATATTCGTGCAATTATCGAAGAAACCGGGGCGAAGATTGATGTAGAGGATGATGGTTCGGTGTTTGTTGCCAGTGTTGATGGTGAGAGCGCCAAAGCTGCCATTCGCCGTATCGAAGCTCTTACCAAAGAGGCTGAAATTGGTGCGATTTATCTCGGTAAGGTAGTACGAATCATGCCTTACGGCGCATTCATCGAAATTATGCCCGGTAAAGATGGCTTGGTACATATCAGCGAACTGGCAGATTATCATGTGCAGCGGGTAGAGGATGTGGTAAATCTGGGCGATGAAATTAATGTAATGGTCACCGAAGTTGATAAAATGGGCAAAATTACATTATCTCGCCGCGCTATCCTTACCGGGCAAATGCCTACCCCACAGAAGAGTGGTGGCGGTGACCGCGGTGGCGATAGAGGTGGTCCCGGTGGTGGGCGAGACCGTGATAGTCGTCCCAACGGTGGCGGTAGCCGTCCGCCGAGCGGTCGTGATTCACGCGGTGGTGGCGGTGGCAATCGCCGTTTCTAGGAACATCTAGCCAGTTCTAAAGTATATTTCAGGGGCATAGTACGCTATGTCCCTGCTATTTATATAAGGTTATGAATACGTCTGAGGAGTGGATTATGCTGCGTCGCCTTGCCCTGACATGTATATTTGCCTTGCTTCTATCCGTAACTCTGGCTGCTTGCGGTAACATCAAGAATACGCTATTAGAGGATGTACCTCAATACAGCAATTCAACTGCTGTAGAATTTCCTGATACCTTCAAAACACAGTTAGATGCCAGCCTTAAAAGCATTAAGGATAAAAAATATGAGGCTTATAAAACCGCTGAACCTACCACGAAAATAAAAGATTTCTTCGTGGAAAGTTTCAAGAATAGCGGTTGGGAGGATAAGTCGGGAAAATTTGAAGCCGAAACCAAACAATTGATGTCGCAATTACAAACCTTTGCCATTATGTATCAGAAAGATACTAAAATCGCAACGGTAATGAGCTTGAGCGGCACTGAGGCTGCACAACTTGGTTTTAAGGAAGTTTCACCCAAAGAAATTTTGTACCTGCTGGTTATTGGCGAGCGTTAGCTTCATCAAGGTAGGTCAAGATACTTGTGAGTCTGAATGCTCAGTCGCCACCCTCTGTTTTGAACCGTTTCAATACACAATTTTGTGGCTTTGGGGTTCAGACTAAGCGGTTGCAACAATATCTGAGCATTTTCTTTATAGCGAAAAGTTGCCAAGAACTGGTCAACCTTTTCCAAATCCGCTTCTTTGCCCACTATAAATTTTAGCTCATCTGCTTCGAAAATCACTTCCGGCAATAAAGCCTTACTGTTGGGGTTATCAATTTTGGGAGATACGCAAACCCAATCTATGCCTACACCGACCCCCCCCTTAGCCGTACCGCTGGTTTCAAGGGCGATTCGATAGCCCACCCGATGTAATTCTGTTACGAGCGGGTTTAAGGGCTGTTCTGTTGGTTCTCCGCCTGTTATAAGCGCCCATTTAGGACCTTTGTGCCGCTCGACAATACTTTGCGCTATATCTTGTTCGCTCATTTCAACATAGTGGGCATTTGTCCCTAATGCTTGCTCAAGGGTATTGACTTTATTTTCATTGCGTACAAACCATGTCTCGCCAGTATCGCACCAAACACAGCCTACTTCGCATCCCTGAAGGCGTAGCAAGACCATCGCCGTACCCGCCAATGCGCCTTCGCCCTGTACGCAGGTATATAGATTATTAACCCGGTATAGCATCTTAAACCTCGTACTCGGTTGGGTCTGGGACTCCTGCTAATTGAAAGGCTTCCTTACGTTCTACACAGGTTCCGCACTTTCCACAGTGTTTTTCGCCGCCCTTGTAGCAACTCCAAGTTTCAGCAAAAGGAACGCCAAGCCTAGTACCAATTGCCGCTATATCATGCTTGCCGCTATTGATGAAAGGAGTGTATAACCTGAGCTTTGGATTTCCAAAGCCTTCCACTGCCAACTTTTGCATCTGGTCGAAAGCTTCTGTAAAGGCAGGTCGGCAATCGGGATAGATAAAATGGTCACCCCCATGTGCGCCAAATGCTACCACTTCGGCATTCTCCGCCACTGCCGCTGCATATGCTACTGCCAGCATTATTGCGTTGCGGTTGGGAACTACCGTTATCCCCATATTGGGAGCCGCATAATGTCCTTCTGGAACTTCTATCGTATTATCTGTCAGCGCTGACCCCTTCAACAATACATTTATGCCGGATAAATCTACAACATTATATTCAGCGTTGAGGCGTTGGGCGCAAAGCCTCGCATATTCCAGTTCCTTGCGGTGTCGCTGCCCGTAATCAATTGAGAGCAAATGTAGCCCATAACCTTCAGAGTGTAGCAAATACGCTAAGGTTACGCTATCCATTCCACCACTCACAATGGCAATCGCTTTAGCCACGCTCTACCTCCGCTTCCGCCTCTATCTGGATACCGCCCCGCACACTTTGCGTAAGCGTAACATGCACTTTGAACGGTTCGAGTTTTTTGAATATATCATGGGCTATTTCGGCAGAAAGAGCTTCACAGAATGCCGCTTCATTTCGATAACTCCAAAGATATAGCTTTAGACTTTTAGATTCAAGGCATAATTTATCGGGGTAATATTCGATTTTTACAGCGCTAAAATCCGGTTGTCCCGTAATCGGACAAAGGCTGCTCAATTCTGTGGATGTCATCCGCACTACCTTCACACCCTCCGGTTTGGGAAAAGACTCTAGGTCGCGGTTGGGTTGGGTAGATGGTTTGCCAAGTGCTTTAAATTCCATCGCTGTTAACACTCCTTAATAGATTCTTCTAAAATTTATCTGCAAGAGTTTAGCACAGGGAAGGTTAATCGCCAAACTTTTGGTTGCCGTCACTCATTGCAAATGCTATCATGTAACGCTACTAAACACTTTTCCGATTCTGAATTGGTTTAACTCCGGAGATTGCATGAGAACAGCTATTATAACCAAGATATTTCGTTTTGAATCTGCTCATAAATTGGAATACCATCAAGGCAAATGCGCTCAGCTTCATGGGCATTCCTACAAACTGGAAGTTTCATTGTGTAATAGTATTAAAGAAGCGCCCGGTCAATCTGATTACGGCATGGTTATGGATTTCAGCGACCTATCGCGCATAGTGAAAGAAGCGGTAATAGCACGGCTCGACCACAAAGAACTGGGCGAGGCAACAGGGGTTTATGCTACTGCCGAGCATCTGGTACATTGGATTTGGGAGCAATTGGTTATTGCAGGGATTCCGAAGAATGTACTTTACAGACTACGTTTGTGGGAAACTGAAAGTAGCTACACTGAACTATCTCAAGATATTTTATAAAATAAAAATACCCCCTCGTGCTAAGTAAAGAGGGGGTAAATTTCCAATCAGGTTATCCTAATTAGTCAAGATACTCATAACCGGGCAGAGTCAGGAACTCTACAAAGTCATCGGCTGTGGTTATCTTGTCGAAAAGCTGGCTGGCAAGCGTATAATTTCCGCTATTGTAGCGCTCGTCTCCCACCAATTGTCGTATCTTTTCCAATTCTTCTACCAGCAAAGCGCGGAATAATTCGACATCAATCTTGCGCCCATCCGCCAACTTGCCGTCAGGGTGGCGAATCCACTGCCATACCTGTGAGCGGGAGATTTCAGCCGTTGCGGCATCTTCCATCAGGTTGTAGATAGGCACGCAACCGTTTCCGCCCAACCACGCTTCCAAATATTGGATACCGATGCTGATATTGGCACGCAAACCCGTTTCACTGATACCGCCGCGACCATCGGGGAACGCCAGCAAATCTGCCGCCGTTATGTTCACATCCTCGCGTTTGCGGTCAATTTGATTGGGGGTTTTCATGTACAAATCGAAGGCTTCTAGTGCAATCGGCACCAAACCGGGATGCGCTACCCATGTGCCATCGTGTCCCTCGGTTGCTTCGCGGATTTTGTCGGCGCGAACTTTGTTCATGGCTTCTTCGTTTGCTTGGAGATTATTCTTAATCGGGATTTGTGCCGCCATACCGCCCATAGCGTTCGCATTGCGCCGATGGCAAGTCTTGATTGAAAGCTTGCTGTAAGAGTGCATGAAATGGGTGGTCATTGTTACCAACGCTCGGTCAGGCAGGATAAAATCTTTGCGGTTGCGGAACTTCTTGATACAGCTAAAAATATAATCCCAGCGACCACAGTTCAACCCGGCAGAATGCTCCCTCAACTCGTACAGGATTTCGTCCATCTCAAATGCGGCAAGAATAGTTTCAATTAATACGGTAGCGCGGATAGAACCCTGTGGAATGCCAAGCTCATTTTGTGCCATAACAAAAATATCATTCCAAAGACGCGCTTCGAGGTGGCTTTCCATTTTCGGTAGGTAGAAGTAAGGTCCGCTACCTTTCGCAAGCAGATTCCGGGCATTGTGGAAGAAGTACAAACCAAAATCAAAAATCCCGCCGGAAACTGGCTGACCATCCACTAGCAAATGCTTCTCAAACAGATGCCAGCCACGCGGACGTACCATTAAAGTGGCGATGGTTTCGTTCAGGCGGTATTGCTTGCCTTCCGGGCTGCTAAAGCTAATAGTGCCGCTAATCGCATCCCGTAAGTTTATATGCCCTTCGATGTTATTATTCCAAGTGGGCGAGTTGGCATCTTCGAAGTCAGCCATAAATACTTTTGCGCCGGAATTAAGGGCGTTAATCACCATTTTACGATCAACGGGTCCGGTGATTTCGGTGCGGCGATCCATTAAATCGGCAGGGATAGAGGCAACGTACCATTCACTTTCGCGGATATGCGCGGTTTCAGGTAAGAAATCTGGATTAATCCCGTTATCAATATCTATCTGTCGTTCTACCCGCCGTTTCAGCAATTCTTCGCGTCTATGGCTAAAGGCTCGGACGAGTTTGGTAACGAAAGCAATTGCTTCGGGTGTAAGGATTTCAGCGTACTCCGGTGTAATTTCCCCCCGCAATTCCACGCCGACAGGGTAAGCTACTGTTTGACTCATGACTCCATAGTCCTTTCGATGCTCTTTTTCAGTTAGAGTGTTATTCATTATACTATCCTAAGAATAATAGAAAATACCTATGGAATGCAATTATTTTCGGGGATAATCCTATAGGAAATAGCATTGATATAGATTATATATTTCAATAAGCGGAAAACATTTTTACGATGTGAAAACTCTTTAAGAAAGTAGGCTATTTTAAGCGTTTTTGTGATTTTTCAAATCGGAAGCCTGCCTCATTTCTTATCTTGCATATTCTTGCTAGATGGTTTGCTTAAAATCCAGCCCATTATTTCATCCAAATCGTGCTTGAATCTATCCGCGCCAAAATTTTTACTCGTTTCAATTGCTTTTGCGCTAAGCTTTTCTCTTAAAGGTTCGTTTTCAAGAACTTTGAGTGTATTGCTTATGCAATCTTCAAGACAATTCCAGAGATACCCGTTGTTTGCATGTCTGACAACTTCACGTTGCCCGGCTTTATCTATAACCACCGGGACGCACCCGCTTGCCATCGCCTCTACAGTGGTAATGCCAAAATGCTCAAATAATTCAGGCGCATTGTCCTCATCTTCATCAAGTCCGGTAGCGTGCCAGAAAACCATACTTTCGGCATAAAGGGCGTTTAAATTATCTGAATCAATGTTGGGGTGTACGTAAATCGGATAGCCCTTCGCTTCGGCGCATACTTGCGCCATATATTCCTCATCTTCGGGGCGTTTGGGATAGTATCCACCTGCTAGATGAAATTCGTAACCAGAAAGCCCATTATCACACATACGGCGGAAGGCGCGAATCAGGGGGAGATGCTTTTTATTGTGGAACCCTGCAAAAAACCGCCCTACTGCCAGTAATTGCCGTTTCTTAGGCACTTGCTTAAACTTATCAATTTGCACTTGTGGATATAACAAATACGATTCTCTACTCCAGCGATTCTGTACCCATTTGCGAGTGTACTCGGAAATTGAAATAATATCTTGGTAGGTATCAAGAGAATAGTGCGCTTGTATGCCCGGCAACTGGCTATCCTTGAGCTTTACCAAAAGCTCAGGTTTGGCAAGGCGTGAAATTAACGAATTTGGAACTACCGAAATAGCCCGAATAACTGCGCCAAGCTCGCGCCCATCCTCGATTCCAAATTGCCCCGGCGCAAAAGTATTACAATCCAGTCGCAAAGTGGCTTGTTGTGATTGGGCGGTAAATTGGCGGGTGAGTCGGGTGTAGTTATTAGGCGGCAAGTTCTCGCTATTGCCTAACTTTCTACCGTTTAGTAGCAATTGTAAGATAGCAGGGGGCAACTTATCTTGTCTAAAACTGCCTAGCTCAAGCGAAAGATTATAACTTCTGCCCGGTTCGAGGTTGTCTATATAAATCTGTGCGCTTTCACCGCACCAGCGATATTTTTCGCTTTTTGCCCCTGTTTCAGGAGGAAAGAACCCGCTCAAAAGCCGAAAACTAACTTTGCTATCTCTCCCAGTTCCCCCCAATTCAATAGTTTCCTCAAATGGCGGTAACTTGTGCGGAAAAAACACCATATACATGTTGTGAGGGGCGTAAGCGGGGAATAAACCTTCGTAGGTACAGTTAATAAAAAGGTCGTAATTAGTGGAAGCGTCCTGTATAGACCGATAACCGGACAGGGCGGGAAACATTTTCAAGGGCAGATGAGTTAGGTCTATTCCAAGCCGTTTTTTTAGTAGGTCAAGGTTAACTTCGTTATAAGAAAGTAACTCAACCTCATGGGTACGGCTCAGGTGTTCCGCCACTGCCCCCATATATTGTTCGCCCCCGCCCATAACCGGCAGGTTTTGGTTAAAAATGCCGATACGCATTTAGAAATCTATTGAACCCATTCTGCCGTTCTGGTAGTCTATAAATGCCTGATAGATTTCTTCGGGTGTGTTCATTACAAACGGGCCATAGCGGGCTATCGGCTCATTTAACGGCACTCCACCGATTAATAACAGGCTTAGGGGTTGCTTGGTTGTTTCAATCACCACCGATTTTCCATCTTGACCGAAAACTACCATTTGCCCTTCATGCGCTTCAATCCCATCCGTACCGAAAGTACCTTCACCTTCAACAACGTATCCGAATACATTAAAATCAGTCGGAACAGGCTGGGCAATTTTTGCTCCGGGTTGTAACAAATAATGTAGGTACATAATGGGTGTTCGCGTTTCGATAACCGCACTTTGCCCCATTGCCTTACCAGCAATTACCCTTACGCGCACCTTGCCGTCTTCGCTAACTGCTTCGGGGATGCGAGAGGCGGGAATATCTTGGTAGCGGGGCTTCATCATTTTGTCGCGGCTCGGTAGGTTTACCCACAACTGGAAACCATGCAACCGTCCGCCCTTTTCCCGGAATCCCTCTTCGGGCATCTCGGAATGAACTACTCCGCTTCCGGCGGTCATCCACTGCACATCTTCTGCGCCTAACAGCCCAGAGTTACCGACAGAATCTTTATGTTGTAATTTCCCTTCCAGAATGTATGTGACCGTTTCAAAGCCTCGATGGGGGTGATCGGGTGCGCCAATGGCTTTCCCCGGCGCATAGTCGGTTGGTCCAAGATGGTCAAGCAGCAAGAAGGGGTCGAAATCTTCTAAAAGTTGGGTTGGGAATGGTCGCCTGACCTCAAAACCCCCACCTTCTAATGTACGAATAGTTTGTATAATTTTCGCCACTGAGCGAGTATTTATAAATGTTGTTGTCATAAATCATCCTTTCAACGCTAAACGTCTAGCGAGGTTCAAAATTACCAGCAATATCGCTTGCTGTCAACCTTTCATGCCGGATGTATAATGTAGCGGTTGGCTAGAAAAAACAGGCAATCAAATATAGACGGGGAAAGTGAAATAAATGGTTACGCTTGATGATATTAAAGCAGCACAGAAACGGCTTGCAGGGGTCACATTCCATACTCCCTTGATACCTTGCCCGAAAGCAGCAGGGTTGGAAGCCTACTTCAAGCCGGAAAGTTTACAGCCTATCGGTTCATTTAAAATTAGAGGCGCTTACAATTGCATAGCGGCAATGCCGGAGGCGCAAAGAGCGCAAGGGGTAATTGCCTATTCCAGTGGAAACCACGCGCAGGGGGTAGCGTATGCCGCCCGTTTGTTAGGCTTGAAAGCGGTAATCGTGATGCCGAGCAATGCGCCAAAAGTGAAAGTTGAGGCAACTCAAGGTTATGGGGCGGAAGTGGTATTTTACAATCCTGCTACCCAGAAGCGAGAAGAGGTAGCGGCGCGTTTGATGCAAGGTCAGCGTTGGACATTAGTTCCGCCATTTAACGACCCTTATGTAATCGCGGGGCAAGGCACAATCGGGCTTGAAATCTACGAGGATTTGCCGGGAGTAGAACTGGCGTTGGTTCCAGTGGGTGGAGGCGGCTTAATCAGTGGAATAGCTACTGCCCTTAAGAGCCTTAAGCCGAGTATTAAGGTAATTGGGATTGAGCCTGAACTGGCAGCAGACGCGCAGCAATCTTTCCGTACCGGAAAAATCGTGGAGATAACAGCAACGCAAGCCGGGCGCACTATTGCCGATGGCACTCGTACTCTTAGCTTGGGCGACCTGACCTTTGCCCAGATTCGGCATTATGTGGATGATATTATTACCGTAAGTGAAGCTGAAATTCGGGATGCTGTTCGGCGGCTTGCGCTCAATTCTAAGCTCACCATCGAGCCTTCCGGCGCGTTAACCTATACCGCTTTCCTGCACCATCAATCTGAGTTACCAAAGGCTTCAAAAGTGGTGATGGTATTAAGCGGCGGCAATATTGAACCGGAGCTTTTGAAAGAACTGCTCTGATAGCGAAAATTGTATAAACAAAATGACTACAGATAAAACGTTGCAAGGCTCAGAGCTAATCAGCTATTTGCAAAAACGCTTTATAGGAATGTGGCAACGTTTGGCGAGTGACGCAGACCCGACCGAGCGCGAGTTTTTCCTTGAAGAATATTTGCGTGATTTGGAAGAGCGTGCCTACCTTGAAACCACCATCGCTAATCAGTACCGTAATCGCTATCTCGCCGAATTGGCACAAAATGCGGTAGATGCTATGCACCGTCACGCTGAGAATAATCCGATGATACCGTCAGAAGGTGAAGAAACGCCACTGCCGGTTTATCGATGTCATATACAGCTTACCCATGCCGCGCTATATGTTGCCAATGATGGGCAGCCCTTTCAAGCTGATGATGTCCGCAGTATTACGGCAATGGGCAAGAGCAGCAAAAGTGGGGGGCGTTATATCGGTTACAAAGGTTTGGGTTTTCGCTCGGTGCTTGAAATAACCGCTGAACCGCAAATATTTTCAGGCACTTATAATTTCAGGTTTAGTAGCGCTGACACGCTGGCATTGCTTCAGAAAACTAATAGTCCGTTTGAAATCACAGATGTGCCGATTCTATCAGTGCCTTTCCTGTGTGAACCTGAGAGCTTGCCCGTTGCTGAACGCTCTATTCTCGCTGATTTGAAAGCGCGTGGGTTTGCAACTATTATTCGTCTTCCGCTCAAACCGGGCTGTTACGATGAAGTAAAAGCCCTTTGCCGTGAGTTCATGCAAGAGCAAAGCCTGCTTTTTCTGCCCTATATTACCTCCTTATCCCTGCGTTTACTCCAAGAACCGGAGATAACCCTCTCTCGAAGTAGCGAACCTTCGGCAACACTTCCCGGCACAGAAAAGTTGGTTAATCTCGAATATGTAAAATTACTGCTCCAACCGGATGGCGTTCAAACCGCATGGTTAATTGCTAAACCGCTTGAGCCTTTGAGTATCGCAAGAGATTTGCTTGAGAATCTCAATGACCGCACTTGGCTGAATGTAAGCTCAGCCGGAATTGCGCTGGCTTTCCCGGTGAGGGTGCTTCAAAGTGGTGGCTCATACTTCAAGCGCAGGCTTGAGCCTTTACCCTTTTTCACTCATTTCCCAACAGGAGAGGCGAGCGGGTTAGGATTTGCGGTTCACGCTGATTTTTATCTTTCTGCTTCTCGCAAGCAAATTGAGGATTCTTTAAGCTATAACCGTTGGTTGTCGGGCAAAATAGCGGATTTTCTGTGCCATTTTGTCTTGCCCGAAATGCAAGAACGCTTTCCAGATGAAGCTAACCTGCTCGATTTACTGGCAGATGTCGCCTACCATAACGGCACTTTTGGGTTGGCATTCAGAAAAATACTGGATGACCGTTTGATGGCAACTCCTTTTGTGCCGGTGGGCGCAGGGGAATATCGCAGACCGCGTGAGGTGGTCTGGACTCCCCAATCAGGGGCAGGGGTCTTGCTGTTCCTTAAAGTGTTTCCACAGCCACCTAGCGGGCTGAATTATCCGGTATTGCAGCTTGAAGAAGCCTATATTGCCGAGGAGGAAGGCTTTGAATATCGTAGGGTGCGCCGATTTTTGCAAGAAATGGGGGTGCGCCCTATCAGACCGGATGAATTGCCGGAGTTGCTACCACAGGCTTTTAAAAATCTTACCGATGGCATAGTGACTGTTTCTGATATTTGCACCTGTTTTGCGCTGTGGCTAGAACAATTGGCTAAAGGCACTTTTGTACCGGAAGAACGACAACGCGCCCTTCTAAAAGCTGCAAAAGAACTGCCTGTTCTTCCGGTTGGCAATGAATGGCTTGTTCCAAACTCTGAAATTATTGATTGCCCCGCTTCCGAGCGAGGCTTTGAGGCTTTGAAAGCGCGACAGGAATTTTTCGGAGCAGCCAAAGTAATATCCGAAAAAGCCTATAGCCTTGAAAACCGCGAATTTGAAGCTCAAATCAGGAGTTGGCACAGGCGGTTGGGGGTAAAATCGCTCGACCCTGAAGCGCAACTGTATAAAGAACCTTACAATTACTAAGTGTGCCTGATTTTTGGAATTACACGAAGGACTTAAAAGGTCTAAGCAAAATCTCTGCTATACGTTTGCGAACTGGGGGTTTGTTAAAATCTTCAAACCTGGCAGGGCGACAATTCAATAAATCGTCTTGCCACATCTTATACATTTCTGCTGCAAAGTCCTTGTTATTCACGAATAGGTTAATTTCATGATTGATAAGACTTCGCCCGTCCAAATTTGCGCTACCTACCGTACTCCAGTGTTCATCCACAATCGCGGTTTTGGAATGAATCACCGTATTACGATAAAGCCAAACCTTACCGCCCGCTTTTAGTAAACGGCAAAGCACCGGACGAGCCAAAACATCTACGATAAGATGATTAGAGCGTTCTGGCACTATTATTTCAACTTGTACCCCGCGTTTTGCCGCTTCTAACAAATAGTTTTCCATGTTGTCATCGGGCAGGAAATAAGGATTAGTTATCAGAATGCGTTTTTTCGCGCTTTTGAAAGCATCCATATAAGTATCTCGAATGGTATGTTCTCCGAAAAGCACATTAGCCCGGCTTTGGCGTAACCACAATATATGGTCATCATCAGGGTTAGGCTTGAATGGCAAGTTTAACTGCCGGCGCGGATTGGGATTATGCCTGTTCCACATCTCGGCGAAAGCCAACGCTAATTCTTCAGCGGTTGGTCCATCAATACGCAGATGTGTATCACGCCATGAGGTAGCGTATTCGCGCCCAATGTTCATACCACCTATATATGCAATCTTATTGTCAATTACCAGAATTTTGCGATGGTAACGAACATAAGTACCGAGCCAGAGCAAGTTAAGATAGCTGTAAAGCGGTCCATACCAGTTAACAAGACATTCTTTAGGAAAACGGCGGAAACCAAAAGGCATCAAGAGGCTTCCATACCCGTCAAATGCCAAGCATACCTTAACCCCTTGTTGCGCTTTAGCGCGTAAGCGGCGTTTAAACTCACGCCCGATTTCATCACCTTTGAAGATATAGGTTTCCAGAAAAATGGATTCTTGGGCGTTGTCTATTGCCTTGAGCATATCCTTAAAGGCATAACCGCCATAATTGAAGATTTTTAAGGTATGCTTTTCATCTAATTGAACTGGTTTAAGCGGGCGATGCGGGAATTTATAGCGTCTTCGCAAACGTCGAATGCTGCTGATGGCGATACCACCGTATATTAGCAAGATGACTGTGAGAAGGAAAAAGAGAGAGGAATAAAAAACAAGCTTGGTTAACGACCAAGCTGGGGTCTTAAAGTAATATCTAATGCTGCTTATCCGCAAGAAAGCTACGGCTTTCCCAATACGGTTCAGCAAATCAAATCACCTCTCTGTTACCGACTCTGTTTTTGCTGGTAGCGCCCGATGATAGTATCGGGCGTGAGCGCGGCTGCCAATATATGCCCGGTGTCTAGCACCAATACCGCTCTAGTCTTGCGCCCGTAGGTGGCATCAATGAGCAATCCCTTGTCACGAGCGTCATGCAAAAGCCGTCGTACCGGCGCAGTATCCGGTGTTAACAGCACTAATACTCTATTCATCGCGACCTGTCCGCCAAACCCCACCGATATAAATTCGGGGTCTGGAAGGCGCGGTGTGTTGCGATATAGAGACGGTTGGTTATTTTCACCGTCTTGTTGTTCGTTTCCCGCGCTATTTTTCATGTTCTTTTCAAAATTTCTTTGGCTGCTTTCTCCCCACTAATCATAGCAGCATTGATACTGCTGGCTTCGGTAAATTCGGCAGCGAAATAGAGACCGGGAGTAGGTGCTGTATTTTTCGGTAAAGTTGGGTGGATGCCGGGCGGTTGGTCAAATTGGGCATAGGGTATTCGCACTACCTCCAAAGGTTCATACGAATTTAACGCAGCCAACGCCGCAGTATCTCCGGCAAACATTTTCTGCAAATCAACTAATGCATGGCTAAACAAATCTTCATCGCTCATTTCTGGATTACCCAGTAGCGTGACAGAAAGTAAGTGCTTACCTTCTGGGGCATATTCTGGCACAACATTTGTTAGCAGAATTGCATTGTTAATAAAGGCATCTGAAGAAGCATTCAGCAATAACTTCTTTGTCCGGTACAGCCGAGTATTACCTTCAAAATAGAGGGTAACAACGCTCCGTTTTTTATGGGGCAATCCCGGAATTTCTCCGGCAAGCCGCTCTGCTTCGGGGGCAGGTGTGGCTATCACTACTGCTTCAGCTTCAAACTTTCCCCCTTCAAACCTTATACCGCAAACTTCACCCTCTTGTTTTAGCAGTTCAAGTATCGGTGTATTTAACCTGATGATATTTTTGTGGTTCAATATATAGGCTAGTTGTTCAGGGATAGCTTGCATTCCAAGAACTGGCAAAGCTATATCGCCCTCACCTAGCATTTTCAAATCAAACTTAAGAGCTTTAGCGCTGGTATGCAGGGAACGATCCAGAAAGACCCCTCCAAAGAAGGGGCGCATAAAATTATCAATATATTTATTGCTGAAGCCAAAACTGCGTAAAAACCCCTCGCTGCTCATGTCTTCGCCTTGCACCACCTCACGAATCGAACTCGTTCGCAGGCGGAACGTCAACGCCAAAGTACGGAGTTTATCAGAAAGGGTTACAACGCGGCTCAATGCGGCTGGAAGGGTTGAGTTTAGGTCACGGAGAGGGTCGGTTAATATCTCGCGCTTTCCATCTACGCAGATAATTGCGCCGGGATCTAAACGCCGCAAATCAAGCGCATTCAAATTTAGTTGACGTTTTACTGCCGGATACGCGGTGAAAAGAACTTGGAAACCTCGGTCAAGGCGATACCCATTTTTATAATCGGTACGTACCCGTCCCCCTATTGCGTTAGAGGCTTCAAAAACTGCCACCTCTTTGCCGCGTTCTTCCAAAATTTTAGCGCAGGTAAGTCCGGCTACTCCTGCGCCTATAATTGCCACTGTCACGGGAATTTACTCCTCTATGGTTGGATTAAGCCCACCCGTATAGCGTATCTTACTAATTCGCCCCGGTCATGAGCATTTAATTTGTTCATCAAACTATAGCGGTGATTCTCCACCGTTTTGATGCTAAGGGTTAGAGCCTCTGCAATTTCGCGATTGGTACGCCCTTCAGCAATTAATACCAGTATCTCACGCTCGCGTGCGGTCAAGCTTTCAAAGGCAGGGTCGAGTTCTTCGGCAGGTTTACCCTGTAAGCGTTTCAAATAATCAGTTACCAATAGAGCAGCAATGCGCGGATAAAGATAGGTATCCCCTCGATTAGCTATTCGGACTGCTTCAATCAGTTCATAATCGGCAGCTTGTTTGAGGACATACCCGTTAGCGCCCGCTTGCAAGATTTGTACCAAATATTCTTCTGTCTCATGCATTGTCAAAATCACCACTCGAATTTGGGACAATTCTTTTTTGATTCGGCGTGTAGCTTCTAGCCCGTTCATTTCAGGCATAGAAATATCCATTAGAACCACATCTGGATTATATTGTCGTGCCAGTTCTAAGGCTTCACGCCCGTTCGTGGCTTCCCCAACCACTTCAAAATCATCTTGTGCTTCCAGCAAAATCCTAATGCCTTGCCGCAGGATTGTATGGTCATCTACCAACAACACCCTTACTTTAGCTCGAGACGCGGTTTCTTCGCCCGCTTGCGCCAAGTATCCCACTTTCAGCTATTACTTTCAGCGCTTGGTAAGCTCAAACTGAAGGTGCTACCTTCCCCTACTTTGCTAGTAACCCACACTTTCCCATTTAGTTGCTCAACTACTGCTCTTACAACTGAGAGTCCGAGTCCACTTCCCCGCGCTCCTTCTTGGGTGGCGTTAGAGGCGCGGTAGAATCTCTGGAATAACATCTGTTGATCGACTTCCGGTATGCCTATACCGCAATCTATAACATGCGTGATTATATGTCCCTCTTGCTTTTCCAGCCGTATCACAATAGGAGAACCTCCTACTCGGCTGTATTTTATTGCATTGGAAATAAGGTTGTTCATTACCTGTTCCACTCGCCCCATATCCGCTGTTATCAAATAGCTAGGTGCGCTATCGGACTCAACTTTTATAGTCAGGCTACGCTTTTGCAAATCAACCGCGAAAAAATCTACCAGATTGCGTATGTACCGTAATAGGTCGAAAGTTGTTGGATCAAACTGAATCGCCCCATTTTCCAGCCGCTCAATTTCCAACAAGTTATTAATCATCGAGAGCATATTTTTGAGATTGCGATCTGCGGTATTAAGAAATTTCCGTTGCTGCTCATTCATTTCACCGAGACTGCTATCAAGTATCATTTCCATAAAGCTGATGGCGTTAGTTAGAGGCGCACGCAATTCATGAGAAGCAATTGCCAGAAAAGTTGATTTGATTTGTTTTAGTTCAGCAATCTGATGTTGCTGCTTTTTCACTAAAATGGCTTCGTCATCGTGATTTTGCAACAGGCATACAAGCCCTTTTTCTAGCGTACCCGGCAGCAGATATGCTTGTATCTCAATTGAATAGTGAAGGTTGGCACCTTCTTCAGTGGTACGCCTGTAATCGAGTTCGTAAGCTTTAGTGGCTCCAAGCCTTACTAAGTCGAGTTTTGGCTCTAGTCCGCTCAGTTCTGGAAAACATTCGGTAATTTTACTACCTTTATTTAGTGGATAAGAAGCACACTGGTTTGCTCCTTCCGACCACTCTACTATATTAAGCTGTGAATCTATCGTTAGAATATCAACAGCGGCGTAATCCAGAATCAGTTGCAGCAGGTTAAGATCCACTTTATCGTGTCTTCCTAAGCTAATTGAAAAAATCCCACCGATACCTATCTAAATTTTACACTACTTCTAGCGTTTCGGCTAATAATTTTTGAATTTTCGAGATATGGATTATAATAAATATCGGAAGGGTGCTGAGCAAGAACGTTTTATTGGAAAAGATTAAAAAAATTAAACCTATTAGTAACCAAATATTTACCACCTTTCCGATTACGACTTGCTATAATTTTGTTGTATGCAAGCAGAGTGGATGTTTTATACAAGGAGCTGAGACACACATGAAACCAAAAAAAGAAGCCAAATACGCATTGCTGCTATCCGCTTTTATTCCGGGTCTTGGTCAGGCTTATAACGGTCAGTATGGAAAAGCTTTGTTATTTTTCTTAACATGGTTTTTTATACTACTCTGGCCCGTCGCGATTATTGATGCTTGGGAAAGTGCTAACAAGATTAACGAAGGCGCTTACACCAAAGCTGCTTAACTAATTCCAAAACAAGCAAACAGTAAAACTACAAGGGTCGTGATTCGACCCTATTTTATTTCTCCTTGAGTAATTTCGTCCATTGCTTGTTGGAGTTCAGATGATGAAGCCGAAACGGTCTCCATTTTTTCATTGTTTTGCTTTAACATTGAAGTTACATTATATACACTTGAAACTACTTGCTCACTGGCATATCTTTGTTGCTGGGTGGCGATGGAGATTGATTCTGCTGATGCGGCGGTAAGTTCTACTTGCTTGATAATCTCAAGGTTGGCTTTTTCCGAAAGTTTTGCTGTAATGACACTTCGTTCCATCTTCTCAAGTCCTTCAGCAGTCACCCGCACCGATGAGGTGGTAGCGTGCTGAATATCGCTGATTATACGGCGGATTTCCTGTGCTGCATGTTTACTCCGATCCGCCAATTCATTCACTTCTCCAGCCACTACGGCGAAACGCTTACCGTAGGGACCTGCGCCACTGGCTTCGATAGTGGCATTTAAAGCCAACAACCGAATCTCATTGGCAAGGGTATTAATAGTGGCAAGAATATCACCGATAAGTTCGGATTTCTGGTTCAAATCCAGAATACGGGAGTTGATTTCCAGCATTTTCACTTGCGCTTCTTGAATTGCCGTAATTGTATCTCTTACGGCTATTTGCCCCGTTTGGGTAGTTTTGATGGCAACGCTGGCGGCTTGTGCAACTTGATCGGAACTGTTGGCAATCAGGGTAGCAGTACGGCTAAGTTCTTCAATAGTTGCGGTAATCTGTACCATTGCTGTTTGTTGGTCTTGAGATGTTTCGGAATAATCCTGAACCAGTTGTAATAAGGTATGCAGGGTATTATTAATCTGGGTAACGGCAGACTGCCGTGTATTATTAATACGTTCTAACTCTTGATTTAAAAGGCGAGTTTCTTCCATCCCTTTTTGGCTAAGATTTTTTGTGTCTGTATAACGCCTTAAAATCGCTTCTATCACAACAGAAACACTACACCCTATCCCAAATGCTATTATACCCGTTTCAAATTTAAGGATTGCCAGCAAAATTGAGCCAAGCAACATACCGCCAAAATATAAAGTGTTATATGGAACACGCTCTGAAAGGCTTTTCCATAGCTGATTGCCCTGTATGATAGTGGTTACACTCATGAGCAGTTCGTTTATGAATCCAAATGCCACAAAAGCGCTTAATATCGCCAGAATATTGTTGAGTTTAAGATCTCCTGATAGTGTATTACCTCCGAATCCTTCGTAGGTAACACGGGCGGCAACGGTTGCCAGTACGAATATTCCAACAGTATATATCGCCATAAATAAGCCACGTTTTAACTGAAATAATTCCAGTAATATGCAAGGTATCGCGACTATAATGGCAGCAGGCGCAGACGGGTAAATCAGAAAAGTTGCTTGAATAGGAAGCATAGAAAAACTAGCATACAAACCGCTTGGCATTTTTATAAGCCAGCGGTTGCACAAGCCTCCGGTAACAACCAGCATGAGTGCATAAACAATATCGGAATTAATACTAAAATTGGTAAGTGTAAATGTATCGTAGGCAGAAGGATTTGCAATACTTGTAAGCAGAATTACCAATAGCCCTAGCGTAGCAACGCTTATTTGAGATACTAGAAGAGGCACATTTTGTTGCGGTCTTGGAGTATTCATAACGGTCTCTTCAACCTTAGAGAGTGTTATCAGGCGTTATTAAATTTCTTTACTAGCTCATGAATACTAGTCCAATCGGGTACCAGTACATCCATTTTATTGATATTGGTGGGCTTAGTCATATTTGCATCAATAGCATAAGAACGGATATTAGCTTTATCCATTCCGATTGCCGTTTGAGCAAGACTAAGAATATCATTCCACTGCAAATCAGTTTTTATAGCGTGTTGAAGGGCAGCAATAAGTTTATCGTTTGTTATCAAGCCTAGATTTACACCTTTTTCACGAACTGCTAACAATACGTCTTGCTGGCGTTGGTTTCGCCCTAAATCGCTATCACTGTGACGGCTGCGGGCATATTCTAGCGCGGTTTCACCGTTTAAAAATTGCAATCCAGCCGGTATAAAAACGCGCTTGTAGCCATAGGCTTCAGTGGGATATTGGGCATCTATCAAGGGTTTCTTAATATCTATGGTTATACCACCGATTGCATCAATTATTTCGCGGAATCCCTCAAAATCAACCTGCGCGAAATAATCTATCTGTATGCCAAAATTACGGGCTATAGTCTCTTTAATCAAAGGAGGTCCACCCTGCCCGGGTTTATTCTGGTCGCCGAAAAAGTATGCGGAATTTATCCGATCTTTACCGTATCCGGGAATATCAACCCACAGGTCGCGTGGAATTGATAGCATACTGGCTTTTTTAGTGCCTTGATTAATGCTTACCAAAATCAAGGTGTCACTACGGATACCTTCGGTAGGGTCATTGCGGCTATCCAAACCAAGCAGCAGAATATTTACCAAGCCGTTGCCATTTACATTGCTGCCTTGCACAACGTTTCCCTTGTTATCTATACGTGGCACCGAGATTCCATTGAAAATATTGGTAACACGGCTGAAAAAATATAGCCCACCCAGTAGTGTAGTTGCTACTAGTATCAGAATACAATAGAAAAGAAAATTCTTTATTGAACCGCTGCTTTTAGTTTTTGGACGGCGTGGCGGCGCTGATTTCGGCTGTAGCCTACTGGAGGGCATATTTGTCTCAGGTTCTGGTTCCACGAAAAAACGAGAAGGGCGTTGTGTTTTAGGTTCTGGGTGCGGTTCTTCGCGAATCGGCGCACGCCCTGCTGAACGCTGGTAATTTCGCGGAACATTGCGATACTCATATTCTGGAAACGGTTGATAAGGTTTTCGATTCGGATTCTGCTGGTTTCCCTCTTTATCGGTACCATTTCCTGTTGGTTGTTGGTTATTTGGGACTCGGCTCTGTCTGTCGGGTTGTCGATCTCCTGCCATTAACTGACCTGTCGCTCTACTACGGACTAACTACCTCCGAAAAGTCCCGGTTGTCATGTGATTATACCGCTTTGGATAGTGAATCACAACCTACATGACATAATATTTTAAAAAGGGGACGCTTTTAAAGCATCCCTCTCTTTTTTGCTTTTAACGACGTGGCGGTTTGTTGCGTAAATTAATATTAGGCCGCATCAACTCAGGTCGTATTTTAGCCGGTTGAGGCTTTGGTTGCTGTTGTTCAGTTGACGCTTCAGCGGGTGTAGCCTGCTGCGCTTCGAATTGCGCTACCGCTTGCAAGACCCGATCCAGCCTGTTTTTTAAGGCGGCTCGATCTACAGCGCCCACTATCATATCGGCAAGCTGCCCACGATACATAATTATCATGGTTGGGATGCTCTGAATACTGAATTGGGAGGCAATCATCTGTTCTTCATCCACATTTATTTTCACAAACTTCATGCGTCCCTGATATTCTTTTGCGAAGACATCAATAATGGGAGCAATCTGTTTGCAAGGCGCACACCATTCAGCCCAGAAATCTATAAATACCGGGATAGCGCTATCTACCACTTCCGCTTTAAAGTTATTGACTGTTACAGCAATGGGTTTCAGGGATTCATCTTCTTCAAGGCGGCGCTCTGCTTCGGCTTTTTCTTTCATTTCCTCCATAAGCTTGTTTCGAGCTTCCAATGCCTGATCTGCATTCAATTCACCAGCAAGTTCTTTTTGCATTATTTCTAATTCAACCAACGATGGCGCAAATTTGAGAGCTACTGCATCACAAAAATTAAGGCAACGCCCCGGACAAGTGCCGCATTTCTCAGGTTCTACCCACACTCGTAAGGCGGTTTTATCAACATGTAAAGCATCATTTGGGCAAGCATTTGCAGCGAAACAAGTTGGCGCACAGTTGCATTTGTTATGATTTACTAATACAGGCATAAATCTACTCTTTCTTTATAGCCACCGACTTTAAATTTAATTGCTTAAATAGAATAGTATTACTACCCCACTGACCATAATTGCCCCGATTAAATACACTAAAGCCAGAGCTAGTGCAGATAATCCCTTTACTATGTGGGTATCGGTCAGCGAAGCGCGGCGTGTAATTAACGCCATAAAGCCCCGGTAATAACCAAAGGCGGCTACCAGCCCAAGCGTTAATAGTGCAAATATTCCGGCTAGGTCAATTCTTATCATATATCAAGTATTTCCCATACTTCCAAAATTATACCATAATCGCTAAATTTCTTGCTGAATGATTTAGACACATGCTCGAAAAGATTAGCGATTCATTCACATTTCTAATATCAAATCCGAAATTTCGGATATTATAATAGCTTGCTCCTCTTCTTTATCTGCCAGGAAGCAAGCTATTAAAGTCCCTTTGCGATAATATTTTACAAACCAATTATCTGTTTTAAAACTTTAACGTCTATATTTTGGCGTAATAAAGCAGCGAGCTTATCATACTCCACATCATAGCTTACGGTTTTGAAGCGCTTTAGTTGAACTGTGCTATTGGTGATTCCTTTGCGTTTAAGCAGGTTGCTCAGGATTGCGTGACGCAAGTTGTCGTTAGAGAATATACCGTGTAGGTATGTACCCCATACATTCCCACTCTGATTAATGTAACCTTCCGGTTGGTCAATCTCATCACTTTCCCGGCGGTTTAGGCGTATAATGTGGTTTAGCTGCACACTCTCTAGGTCACTGTCCAACGGGTAAGTTTGCCCAATGTGTATTTCATAACCGGACACTGTACTACCGTTAAGACCTTCAAATAAGCCGTGTGCAACCTCAATACGTCCTGAAACCTTTTTAGTGGTTTTTTCTGCGGCAAAAATGGTGGTAACGGGCAAGAGTCCCAAACCCGGTACGCTGCTCACTCGCCCTTCAATGTGGTCGGGGTCTTCAATTTTAACCCCTAGCATCTGATAACCACCGCAGATACCGATTATATTTGTGCCGTTCTTGGCAAGATTTCGGATAGCGTTGCTAAGCCCACTTTGTTCTAAGAATTGAAGGTCGGCGATGCTGGTTTTTGTTCCGGGTAAAATTACTACATCGGGGCTACCAAGGTCAAAGAGTTCACGCACATACCGCACTTCAACGCCTTCTTCCATTTCCAGCGCGTCAAAATCATCGAAGTTGGCAATATGCGGCAGAAGAATAACGCATATATCTAACTGGCGATTCACACCATCGCGATCAATTTGTTTATTCGCCTCGTTATTGTGAAGTTGGTTAGCGGGCATACTGGGCTTATCTTCCAACGCCACGCTATCCTCTTCGGCGATTTTTATATCACGGAAAAATGGTACTACTCCTAAAACCGCTTTGCCTGTTTTCTTTTGAAGGAACTGCACCCCTTCTTCAAACAAAGTCGGGTCGCCCCTGAACTTGTTTATAAGCAACCCGGCGACTAGTTCACGCTCATCTTCTTCCAGCAATTCAAGCGTACCCACAATGCTAGCGAAAACGCCCCCACGATCAATATCTGAGACCAACAAGACCGGGGATTTTGCAATCTTGGCTACATGCATGTTTACTATGTCCGAATCTTTCAGGTTCATTTCAACGGGGCTGCCCGCACCCTCGATTATTACCAAATCATGTTCTGCCCGCAATTTTTCCAGCGAATCCCGCACAATCGCTTCAAGTTCTTGCTTGTTTCTGTAATATTCGCGAGGTGAGAGACTTTCTCGCGCTTTGCCAAGTAAAACAAGCTGTGCAAGCGTATCACCCTCTGGCTTAAGCAAGATGGGATTCATATAGATGCTTGGTTCAACTCCGCTTGCTTGTGCCTGTACCGCTTGCGCTCGCCCGATTTCCCCGCCCTCTTTGGTAACATAGCTATTATTCGCCATGTTCTGCGCTTTGAAGGGAGCTACGCTCAAGCCTTCCTGCGCGAAAATACGACAAAGCCCGGTTACTAGCGTGCTTTTGCCTACTGAAGAAGCTGTGCCTTGTATCATCAAGGTTTTGGCAAGTTTTGTACGTTTGCCGCTTAGTTGTGCTGGGGCTACCAATTTGACCGCATGTGTCGAATTCCAGCTTTGCAATTCTGTCACCAGTTTATCCGTAGCCTCACGCATACCTACGGCTACTCGTATATATTCGGGCAAGCCGAAACTGGTACAATCTCGCACTATCAGCTTGTGTTTTAACATCTGAAGGCGACATTCGGAGGCATTCCCAACCTTGATTAGTAAGAAGTTAGCTACGCTCGGCACAAACTCAGCTTCAATCGAACGCAGTTTGTCCAGTAAATATGCCTTATTTTCCTGTAAGTGTAGTTTGCATTCCTGAATATATTGGGTTTCAGTCAGCAGGTATCGCCCGATTTCCTGCGCGAAAGCGTTCACACTCCACGGGATGCGAATGTTGTTGAGCGCCCTACCCACTTCCTTTGGCGCAATTGCGTAACCCAACCGCAAGCCCGGCAAGGCAAATTCTTTGGTCAGTGAACGCAACAGCGTAATATTATCACCCCAGAGAAGGTCAATCGAGTTCCAGTCTAATGTTCCTTCGTCACTAAGTGACCTATAAGCTTCATCCAGCACCAGCATTGCGCCTACATCCCCGGCAGCTTCCATTATGGAAGTTACTTCATTTTCGCTAAGAGCTTGCCCGGTGGGGTTGTTAGGATTACAGGCGAAAACAAGTTTTGGGCGTTTTTCCTCGATAAGGCTAATCACTTCGCCCAAATCGGGCTTGAAGCCTTTCTCCGCTCGCGCACAATATTCTAGCACTTCCGCGCCACACACCCGCGCCGCTGCGCTATATTCTCCAAAAGTGGGACCGATTACTAGCGCTCTGTCGCCGGGGTCAAGATAGGCTTGCGCCAGCAGGTAAATTAACTCTACCGCGCCATTTCCGGCAATCAGGTTATCCGGCATCAGCTTTAATTGGCTGGCAATTGCTTCTCGCAAGCCTGCTGCACGCGGGTCAGGGTATTGCTCAAGACGCACCCTAGCAAGGGTTTCCTGAACTGAAGGAGGCTGCCCATAGGGATTGATATTTGCGCTCAGGTCTATAACTCCCTCCGGCTTTACCATATTGCGGGAGAGTTCGGCATAATCCACACCGCCATGCGGTACTGCTTGCAAATCCTCCACCCGTGTACTTAGGCGAGGGGTGCGCTGTGTGAAAGCCATAAATTTAACCGTCCTTGCTAGATGTATTTAATACTGCACATTGGCAGAAAACTATATCAATTCTTTACAAGATTTCTACAATAATTCCATCACTATATACTATAAGGGGCGAGTGAAACCTGTAAGTGTTATTGAGACTACAAATTTGTTGGATAGCTTGTACAGAATCTATACTTGTTCGTCAAATTTGCTCAAGCAAAATAGCGGGTACAATCGAGCCTTCTGCTATTTCGCTGCTGCCGGGAACAAGCTTCAACAAAGCGTTTGCACCCAACATAGATAGCAAACGGCTGCTATTTTGCGCTCCGGTTGTTCGCGCCGAATACCAATAATGGCTGGTTTCTGGGTCGTAATGGCTGGTGACAATCGCCCGTACAAATTCGTTGCGTTCAGGGCTATGTTTTATGAAATGTTCGGTGCGTACCTGTAATACTGGGCGGGATAGTTCGGCAAATCCACCCATTTTAAGCAAAGCCGGACGCACGAATAATTCAAACGATACAAGGCTTGACACCGGGAAACCCGGCAAGCCAAATACGGGTTTGCGCGTACCGTCAACCTCCACTGTTACAAAGGTCAACGGCTTTCCGGGCTTGAGGTTTACCCGCCCAAAATGGATTGTACCCATTTCTTCTAGCAAATCTTTTACCAAATCGAGCTTGCCAACCGATACCCCTCCGCTGGTTACTACTCCATCGTATTCCGCCAACGCTTGTTCTATCAGGTTTTTCAAGCCTTCGCGGGTATCGGGGGCAATTCCAAGCGAAACTGCCTCTGCGCCTGCATTTCGTACCGCTGCTACCAGTGAAAAACGGTTACTGTCATAAATTTGTCCATAGGCGGCAATTTCGCCGGGTTCGACAATTTCATCTCCGGTAGAAATAATTGCAATACGAGGGCGGCGTATCGCCTGAAAACGAGGGCGATTAACGGTAGCAATCAAGCCGAGTTCGGCAGCACTTAGTTTTGTGCCAGCCTTCAACGCCAACTGTCCTGCTTGTAAGTCCTGCCCAGTTGGACGGATATTATCGCCCACTTGTGGTAGTTTGCGAACAATCAGCTTTTGATTATCCTCGCCCGTATCTTCAACCATAATTACGCTGTTTGCGCCGGGAGGCATCGCCGCTCCGGTCATAATGCGCACTGCTGTACCCGCTACAACGCTAATATCTGAAACTTTTCCGGCGGTGCGCTCTCCAATAATCTCACGGGTTTCCGTACCGTCTTCCCATCGCAGGGCATAACCATCTACGGCAGTAGCATCGAAGGGTGGCATCTCCCCTACGGCATATATATCTTCAGCCAGAATGCGCCCGTTTCCATCCAGCAAAGAAATTTCTTCTAAGCCGATTTGAGCGACATTTTCATATATCAATCTTGAGGCTTCTTCCGGTTCAATAATGGCATAGGTCGAAGGTCTCATTGTTTTTCCAGTCCTATAGGGGTTGATAATGTATCCTTCTCTAAGCGAATGAAAGGGAGAAAATAAGAGAATGAAAAACTCCAGTATGCTACAGTGGGTTTATCATAACAAGCTTAAAGCAAAGGAGAATTCAGTCTGATGAGTAATATAACATTTTCGCAGGGAAAAATAAACGAGTCGCAAAGCTGAAACCCACCTCAGCTAGAATGATTTTTGCGCTTCGGTTGCTTATCCCTCTTTTATAGAGGGGAGGCTGCCCTAATGGCAGTGTAATGGCAGTGTCGAACTGTAGGCGAATGCTATTTTTAGATAGGATACTCGCACTCCGCTCTTAGCCTCCGAGAACGCGCCAAAAAAATCGAGGCTGAATTAAAGGATTTGTAAAGTACAAGTCTTACAGAATTTTTAGATATGGTCGTGCCAGCTACGCAAGCCTTGTTTAAGGTTTTCTTCAAGCCATATCTTGTAATTGCTAATTAGCTCAAGCTCCTCATCAGAATCTAAATCTGAAAATTGAAACTCACTACCAATAAAGTCCACATTAAAGTATTCATTAGTTTCTTGGTATAAATGTCCATCTGCAAATATTGTTTTTGGTTTGCCAAATTTATCGTACGGTTCAAATTCGGGATCCCATATTCCACCTAAAACGCACATACCTCCAGTAAATTCAGGACCAAGCGCTTGGAAGAAGAAGCCTATTTCGGTTTTTTCAACATCATCAATGCTCAAAAATATGCACTTATAATAAGCTTCAGTTGCCGTTGAAAAATCGGTTCCCATCATTAAAAAGTCGAGTATTATTCCATAATACAACCCGTCACGCTCTTCAATCTTTTTTACTTCCGCATAAGTCTCATTCTCCCATTTAACTTTATCGAATTCTTTAAATTCCCGGTTCAGAGTATCAGCTATTTCGACTAGTCGTTGATAAGTAATATCTTCCAGCAAATGGGATAATCGTGAAGAAGATTCTAATAGTTCTTTCTGGACTATTCGTTTTTTTCTTCTGCGAGCTTCCACTCCTGATTTAATTATGACTTCAATCCCATCTTTTTCCAGAAGGATAGGCTCTGGGACAGAAGTTTCCACAAATTTAATAGCTTGCCTCGCCGCCTTCATTTGATTCTGGCTGAGCAATCCTATAAACTTTACCAGATCACCATTATCAGCCTCTTCTAAGGCATCTATATATTCACTTCGTTGTTCACGATAGATAATTACCGGAAATAGATTAGCGCGAATCATGACGAGCGATGCCAATACACGCGCAACCCTTTATCCGGCAAATCAGTTATAAGTTCATAGGAAGACATAAAAATCCTTTGGCTTTATAGAGAGCTTGAAATACCAGTATCAGTCAAAGAAAACGATTTCTTTTTTGTTGAAGCGGTAAAGCATGGCGGGACGGTGTGCGCCCGAAATCTCCTTTTCGCCGGTGGCTTCCAACAAGCCCAACGAGAGGATTTTCTTGCGGAAGTTGCGCTTGTCCAGTTGCCGATCCAGAATCACCTCGTACACCTTCTGCAATTCGCTCAGGCGAAACTCGGTAGAGAGCAATCCGTAAGAGATATTGCTATATTCAAGCTTGCTGCGAAGGCGATTCAGCCCGTATTCCACAATTTTCTGGTGGTCAAAAGCGAGCGCGGGTATCTTCTTAACCGGAAACCATTGCGCTTCGCCCGCATCCGAACCGGCTTTCAGTTCTAGCGCGTCGGCGGTAATCAGTACGATATATGCAACGGTGATAACGCGGGTACGGGGGTCACGTCCGGGGTCGCCAAAAGTATAAAGCTGCTCTAGATAGACATCGGAAACGCCGGTTTCCTCTCGCAACTCACGAATGGCGGCTTGCTCCAGCGATTCGTTCATCTGTACAAAGCCTCCGGGCAACGCCCAGAAATTTTCATAGGGCCATGCCGCCCGCTTGACCAGCAAGATTTTCAGTTCATCTCCTACAATCGTGAAAACAAGCACGTCCACTGTTACAGAAGGTCTCTCGTATTTTTCGGCGCTGTATTTTTCGCTATCTCTCCGGGCAATTGTCATACCGCATCACCTTCTCGTTGTTGATAAACTATTTTAGCATCTTCGGAGAGCATATACTTCATATCCCTCCACAAGTCCTATGAGAAAATTGCTAAAAATACCATGTCAAGATAGGTACTAATAACTCATTTCGCTAAAATTTACCCAGAACTATAATTAATTCAGGTTAGAGCATAAACCATTTCGAGCTAAGACAAAGGTTAACAGGACGCAACTCAGTTATTATTTTATTTTTCTGGCGGTGTAAAGCCCGGTCGCTATAGCCTATCTGGCAATTTACTTTCTACGGAATACTACCCAGATGCTATCTAATACCCAACTTTACTACTGCCAAGGCGGCGCGAAATGCGCCGTCTTTTATTTTGTCTCTCCAAAATCAATGAAACGATACCCTAATCCACGTTCGTTTAGAATATATTTTGGATGCGCTGGTTCTTGCTCGATTTTTTGGCGCAGGTAGGTAATATAAAGCCGTAAGAGTTGCTCATCGTCACGGTACTCGCGTCCCCACACTTTGGTAAGCAGACTCTCATGGCTCAGCAATCGTCCCGCGTTACTGACCATATGGTAAAGCAAGCGGTATTCGGTAGGGCGCAATTTCTGGCTTTCTCCGCGTACAATCACCTCGCGTTTGTCAAAGTCTATGCTGAGTATGTCATCAACCTTGATAAGCCCATCACTGCGGCTGATGCTAGGCGGCATAGCGGCACGGCGCATCACTGCTTTAACCCGGCTGAGCAGTTCGCGATGGTCGAAGGGTTTTGCCACGTAATCGTCCGCGCCCAGTTCCAAACCGCGCACCTTGTCCGCTTCAGTAGCCTGAACCGTAAGCATGATAACGGGCGTATTGCTGGCTTGCCTGATTTCTTTCAGGGCTTCAAAACCGTCCATTTCCGGCATCATCACATCCAGCAAAACCAAATCGGGCAAATCGGAGCGCACTTTTTCAATTGCCTCGTAGCCGTTATGCGCTTCCAGAACAAGATAATTCTCTTTCTCAAGGATAGTTCGCAACAGTTCAACTAACTTTTGTTCGTCATCCACTACAAGAACAGTTTGATTCATAATTATAAATCCAATCTATATCTTACCGAATAATACCGGCAGTTGCGCCGGAACCTCACGCGGCAATGAAAAACAGAAACGTGAGCCGAGCGTACCTGACTCTCCCGCTTCAACCCATATACGCCCACCATGCGCTTCAACAATTGCCTTGCAAATGTACAGCCCTAGACCCGCGCCTTTGCGCTCGCGCACATAGCGACTGTCCAAACGACTGAAACGCTCAAAAATACGCTCACGATCGGCGGCTGGAACGCCAATGCCTTGATCCGAGACCCGCATTATTACTTCGGTATTGGTTGGCTCTGCGCTAATAATAATATTGCCACCGTGAGGGCTGTACTTGATAGCGTTCTCAACCAAATTCACCAGCACTTCCTGAATTTTGTCGTAATCGCCTAACACTGCCGGAATATCCTCCGGCAAATCCGTTCCTATCAAATGCTGGTTACTGACAGTCTTCATTTTCTGCGCTATCCTTCGACTAAGCCCTTCTAGGTCAATCGGGTTACGCTCTAGTTCGATGCCGCCAGCTTGAATGCGCGAGGCGTACAGCAAATTATCCACCAACTTGCTCAGACGCTCGCTCTCTTCTTGGATAATTTTCATCTTTTCGCGTACCTGCGCGGGCTTGATTTCGGTAGTTTCATCGGCATAAAGCCCGGCATAGCCCTTGATAATGGCTATAGGGGTTTGCAATTCGTGGCTTACCACCGAAAGAAAGGTGTTTTGCAACTCCTCTGCTTCTTTACGGGCGGTTATATCTCGCGCCCCAATTACTCCTCCCAATACATCGCCTCGCGGTGAAAGTATTATCGAGTAGCTTAACTCTACAGCGCGTTCCTCGGTGTCTTTGGTAATCAACACCACTTCGGCATGCTGTTGCGCCGCACCTGAAGCCGTCATCAAGCCCATCTTGAGCGGGCATAATACCCGGCAATGTTCTCCAAGGCTCTTTGGACTCAACCGCAAAGCCTCATCACAATTGTGTCCTCGCAACTCATCTACCGACCATCCGGTGAGGCGCGAAAAGGCGGGGTTAAACCCAATAATATTGCAATCGGCGTTGACAATTAGGATACCGTCAGGGCTATAACTGAAGATGGTTTGCAACCACTGGTTTTCCTCCACCAATCGCTTAACCAAGCGGGCGTTGCGCGTTACCAGTTCAGCCGGTTCGATGGGAAAATCGGGTTCAGTTTCGAGCGGATTAAATTCTTCTTCCGGTCTGACCAATTGATTGGTAGGGTTTGCCATCGGGTAATCCGGCAAATCGGTAGTTTCAAGATGACCGATGGCGGGTTGTAAAAGGCACAGGGCGGCTATAAAACGACCTTCCGCTTGGATTGGTAAAGCCACTATTCGGGTATTACGCTGTTGCAAAATTATCTCAGCCTGTAATGCGCCCGGTTCTTCGGCGCCATTGCTGCTGCGTTCCGCCAATCGTTTGGTCAAATCTTCAAGGGTGGGTTGAATTTCCTTTAGGGCAGTTGGGGATAATCCATAGGTGGAATAACGGCTAGGCGCTTCACCGTAAGCATCCCAAAAAACCAGCACGCTGGCTTTGCTGCCTAGCGCTTGTACTAGGTTTGTTATTGCGGTGTCCAGCAGATTGCGGGTTTCTTCACTAACTTGTTTCTGATTATTGCGTAGTCGCGGTTTTTTCATTATTCCAGTCCATTTCCAAACATTACTCTAGCTCTATTTTACCATGATACGTTTATAAACAATTCTTGATTGCAATATAGGGGTTTGCAAGAAACGTTTTTAGGGTAGTAACTTACGGCACCCGCGGGAGTGGGAGTTCAAGGGTACACTTCTTGCAAGTATAATGGGGACAGAAAATCGGTTCAGACGCAACTTTTTTAATTGACTCCCATCTGGTAACATCTTATACTTAGCAATATAAATTGCAGATAAAATTTAGAGATTGCTTCGGTTATATATATAGATTGGCAGCACTCCTTTGTTTGTAATGTTATTGAGTTGTGAACAGCATATTGTACTAGTACCAAGAATTCTAGAATCTGCTAAGCCTGCTATTGCTTTCCCAAAGCTCGACAAGTTTACAGATTTCAGAGACCCCAATTACTAGCCTCTTTGTGATATTTCCAAGCTAAAATGCAGTTCACCAGCAACAACTATTTTAACGCGACCTTGTCGTAGTATAGGATAAATAAAAATGAAATTACTTCACATTGTAGCCACCCCTCGTGGGCTTACTTCTAATACCGTGCGTGTTTCTAGCGTACTATTGGAATCGCTTCTTGAAAAGTATGATGACTTGACGGTCAGAACGTTGGATTTGTTCAAAACCAACCTGCCTTCCGTGTCAGGTAGCAATATCGAATCCAAATATATGCTCATGACTGGACAGCATCTTGACGAGTCTGCTCAAACCTCATGGCACCAAATCGAAAAAAGCATCGAGCAGTTTTTGGATGCCGATGTTTACCTTTTGACCGTGCCAATGTGGAATTTTGGGATTCCCTATGCCCTAAAGTATTACATTGATGCTATTGTGCAACCGGGCTACTTGTTCAGATACAATGAAGAGGGTCGCCCCGAAGGAATGGTCAAAGGCAAGAAAATGATTTGCGTTACTTCGCGTGGCGGGGATTATTCAAGTGGACCGCTCCAAGCTTTTGATTTTGTGGAAAGCTATTTGCGTACCATTTTTGGGTTCGTTGGCATCACCGACATGCATTTTTTCAACGCGCAGCCGATGGATGTTTCCCTCGAAATTCGCAAAGTTGCCTACAAGAAAGTGATTGGCGAGGTTCGAGATTATGTGGAGAAAAGCAGTTGGCAATTCGAGTCGGGCGCGTCATCTATTGACATGCCGGAAGGAATCAAGCCTGCGCCTTTGCTTGATTAAACTTACCACCTGAGCATATCTTTATTGTTGCGCGATACCACGCAATCCGACGGTTGTTTTGGATAAAAGGACTCTAGCAAATTATCGGCTAAAGTCCTTTTTTGATGAATCTTTTACTCTAATTAATGCAAAATACCAAGCGGCTTTTGGAGAGTTTTGCGGTTGTTGCTCATGGCGTTACCCCGTTTATTTGAAACAAAAATTAAATCGCTGCTGAACTTGAGGGGCATTATAACGGGAATGTGTGAAGGAGACAAGCGAACTCAAGCGCGGGCGGGGCGCAATCGGCGGGTGAGTAGTCCGTAACGGGGGGAGAAAAAATACGCCAGCAGGAAGAAAATGGTCAGCGTCAGAACCACCATTGCGCCTGATACCAGATTCAGGTGCCATGCAAGATACACGCCCATTACCCCGCCCAGCAGCGAAATCAGCCCCGACAGCAACATCACTACGCGCAAACGGTCGGTGAGCAGCCGCGCCGTAGCGGGGGGCGTAACCAACAGCGCCACTGTCTGGATGTTGCCAACCGCCGGAAGCGCTGCCACCACCACCAACGAGAGCAACGCCAGAAAGCCCAATTCCAGAAAGGCGACGGGCAAACCCTGTGCTTGTGCCATCGCTCGGTCGAACGACACCAGCAAAATCTCCTTACGCGCCAGTCCATATGCCAGCAACGCCAGCAAGGTGACAACAGCCGCAATCACAATATCATCATCGCCTACCGCAAAGAGTCGACCGAACAGGAATTCGCTCAGGCGGCGGAATAGCCCGGCGCTACTGATGAGCATGATGCCAGCCGCGAACGCCCCGGTGTAAATCGTGCCGATGGCGGAAGCATGACCGACCCGTGAGTTGCGACTGCTCAAACCGATTAACAGGCTGATGCCTACTGCTACTACCATGCTGGTTAGTAGCATATTCCAGCCTAGTAGTGCGGCAAGTACCACCCCCGGAAAGATTGCATGCGAGAGCGCAAGCGTGAGGAAGCTCAAGCTACGCAACACCACGTATGTGCCGACTATTGCTACCGATACGCTCAGAATGGCGATTTCCAGCAGGGCGCGTTGTACATAGGGCGCGGAGAGCGGCTCTAGTAGGAAGCGGGTTACATCATCCCACATTGGCGGGAGACTCCTTTCGCCGGAAGCGACTCAGCCAGCCATATCGTGGGGAAAATGCCAGCGATAACAGGAAAAGCAAGCTTGAAACCGTTACGATAGAAGCGCCACCCGCCAAACGCATATAATAGGAGAGATAGATGCCAATGATGCTGGCGAGGAAGGCGAAAACCGCGCTGAGAATTATCAATCGGTATATGCGGTCTGTGAGCAGACGCGCAGTGGCAGCAGGTGTGATGAGAAATGCCAGTACCAGAATATTGCCAACGGCGGGTAACGCTACCACCACCGTGAGCGCAACCCCCAGATACAATACCAGATCGAGCCACCAGCCGGAATAACCCATCGCCCGTGACATAGAAGGGTCGAAACTGCTCAACAGCAATTCCTTACGCAGCGTCACAAATAGCAGTGTCACCAGACCGCCCACCAACAAGGTATTGGTAATATCTTGCTCGGTTACGCCGAAAAGTTGCCCGAACAAGATGTCCACCGATGTACCTCGGCTGCTTTTGTTCGATACTGCCAGCGTAGTGAGGATTACGCCTAGCGCAAATGCGCCCGTGAAGAAAATGCCCGTAGCCGAATCTTCGCTAACCTGCTCATGGCGACTGGTAAAGCTGACTAGCGCTGTCACCACCAACGCTGCCACGAACGCGCCTACAAAGGTGTTGCCGCCTACCAGCAACGCCACCGCGATTCCCGGCAAGATGGCATGCGACAGCCCATCCACGATAAAGGCGATGCCGCGCAACACTACGTACACTCCCACCACCCCAGAAAGTACGCTAACCATCGCCAATTCTTTCAGGGCGTTTTGGGTAAAAGCAGTGGTGAAGGGTTCGCTCAGCCAGTCAAACATAATTTATCGGGTATGTCCATAGGGTTGTACAGTACCAGTTTCCGCTATCTTACCAGTTAATTTGCCTATTTCCCAACTATTTTACACTATCTTTCATGAAAGGGGCAGGGCGTTTCTAACACTTTGAGCTTGCTGCAATACCTCTAATTTTACAAGTATCAAAAAAGTTAGGTTTGCAAATGGCTAAAAGAATTATTCTCTGAATCGCCCTGAGTTTATTGGGTTGCTACTCTTCTATTTTTGCACAAACTCTAGTAAGCCACGCTCTTCTACCGTGTGTGAATCATTTGACCAACCGGAGCGGGATAGCCATTTGAAAGTAAGCAAAACCGCGAAGGATACCACTACTAATATAACCGAGAGGGTTACTGCTTCATCCAACCCGCCTGACCCATCAAAGGCGGCGTATATCGCCAACGGCATGGTCTGGGTGCGTCCTGAAAAGTTACCGGCAAACATAATGGTTGCGCCGAACTCGCCCAACGCTCTTGCCCATGTCATTACCATTCCGCCAAGCAATGAGGGTAACGCCAGCGGTACAGTAATGCGTAAGAAGATTTGGAGCCAGCCTGTGCCGAGGCTCGCCGCTACCGTTTCGAGGTTACGGTCAACCGACTCGAAGCCGGCTTTTGCCGCTTTTATGTAGAAAGGGGCGGCTACAAAGGTTTGCGCTAATACCACCGCCGTAGTGGTAAAGCCGATGGTGAGGTTGAATTGCTGGTCAAGCCATTGCCCTAGCCAGCCGCGCCTACCGAGCGTAATTAATAATGCCACACCCGCCACTGCTGGAGGTAATACCATCGGCAAATCTAGTAAAGTATCCAGCCAGCGATAACCGGGAAAACGATAACGCGCCATTAGATATGCCAGCGGTGTGCCGAAAGCTACGGAGAGAGAGAGGGTTAGTACGGTGGTAACTAGGCTTAACTGGAGCGCATTGATTACCGAAGGCTTGGAAAAATAGTCGCCCAGCGTACCGCCTATCACCGAGCGTATCAATAAAGCCACCAACGGTAAACTGAGGAATAACAACATTGTTGCGCCGGATAGAGCCAGCCAGACTATATTAGGATTCAGCCGCTTAGTCCGCCCCTTTTCAAACAAAAGAGCGTGATTGTTAGCTGGTGCAAGCGATTCTATTGGCTGGCTCTTATTCATGTAATCTCTGCCTATTAAAGCTTAAACGGCGGGTACAAAGTTATTTTTCTTCAGAATGGCTTGCCCTTTCTGCCCTAACAAATAGTCAATGAAAAGCTTTGCGCCGTTAGGATTTTGCGCCGCTTTCAGGGTAGTGATAGGGTAGGTGGCGATAGTGTTGAACTGGTCGGGTATATCCAACGTCACAATTTCAGAATAAACTTTGGGCGACACATCGGAGATATACACCACCCCGGCATCGGCTTCGCCCAATTGCACTTTCGCCAGCACTTGCTTGACGTTCGCTTCTTGCGATACGGTGTTTGCCAGCACCTTAGCGGAAAAATCGCTACCGAAAGAGGGGTCTTTACTCATTGTTGCCAATGCCTGAAGCGTATAGCTGCCCACCGGCACATCTTTCTGAGCCGTCACGAATTTCAAGCCTGCCTTGCTCAAATCTTGCAACTTCTCAACCTTACCGGGATTGCCCTTTGGGAGTATAACTACCAGCCTGTTTTTCGCAAAGATAGTCCCTTTGTTAAGCGTTAACCCTGAATCAAAGGCTTTATCTACTTCAGCTTGATTGGCAGAGGCGAAAATATCCGCTTTTGCGCCTTGTTCCAACTGAGTACGTAGCGTGTTGGATGCGCCAAAGTTGTAAGTAATTTTCAAACCGGGATTGGAATTTTCCAGTTCGGTTTTAATCTCGTTATACGGGTCTGTTAGGCTGGAAGCGGCAAATACTATTATTTCTCCGGCAGCAGTCGTAGTGGTACTATTAGCTACTGTAGTTGTCGCGGCGGCAGTAGTAAGGGCGGTTTTCGTTGTTGCTGGTACAGTTGTTGCTATAGGAGTGGCGGAGCTATCTCCGCATGCTGCTATCAGGATAGAAAGCAGTATTAAAACGAGAATACCACTTGTTTTTTGAACAAACTTAAACGAAAGGCGCATAGATTTTCCTCCAAAAATAAACTCAAGCTTTGAGTATCCTCCTCATGGCTTGAGTATAGCTACACACTTACTACCTGTCAAATTTGTAGCAGAAAGATTTGCGTGTGAAGCTTTCAAAAGGTATCTTTAGCAGAGTTGGAAAGAAGCATTTTTCAGGATTTCAGTACAGGCTTATAACACCCCGGAAGATGTAGAGGCATTTATGGAGGCTTTGAGGCAAGCACTACACCTGTAAAAAATCCCCCTCCTACAGGAGCTAGAGGGGAATTAGCCGTTTAAGAAAACAACGCTATCTGCTGCAAATATAGGGTAGCCTGAGCATCCTTGCGACTGGGGGGAGGGCTGGCGCGATAGCCTTCCGGTCTGATTTGTAGGCAGAAGATACTTTTGCCGATTATTATAAGGTCGCGATGCTTGAGGGTTACAGATATCCCCGCTTCTATCAGCTTATCATTAACCATAACCCCATTGGTGCTTCCCAAGTCGGCGATAGTAAGTTGCCCATTCACACTGATAGAAATCATAGCATGGTAACGCGATACCAGCGGGTCATTCAGAATAATGGCATTGTCATTATTGCGCCCGAAAGTGATTCGCGCCTCATCTAGGTTTATGCGCTGCCCGATTTCTTCTCCACGTTGTACAATTAAAAAACTGGTTGACATTTTAGCTCCTTTACTAAGAACCGGTTGCTTTTTTAATATCATCCAGAAGCTGGGTAGCTTTGGTGTAATTGGGATTATTCTTGAGTATTTCCTGCGCTTGTACCTTTGATTCGGCATATTTAGCCTGTGCAAAATAGTTGTAAGCCAATGTAATGCGGTATAGCGTGCTATTCGGCGCATTTTCCACCGCTTTTAGCAACAAAGGTTCCGCATCCTTGTAACGCGCCAGCGAATAATAGGCGCGTCCCTTGTTGTAAAAAGCATCGGTATAGGTAGGCAGGTATTTCAAAGCGTTATCGGTATTATCAATTGCGAGATTGTAATATTGGGTGCGGATAGTAGTATCAGTCGAGCTATCCCCCTTGAGCAGATAGGAATAAGCCATTCCGTTATATGCGGTAGCCGAACGTGAATTTATCTGGATAGCGCGTTTGAGATGGTCAATCGCTTGATTGTAATCGCCTTTAGCGTTGAAGATATAGGCAAGTCCGGTGTGGCTGCTATCGTAGCTATCGTTAGTATCTAGCGCAGACTTGAAATATTTGACTGCATCATCCAGTTTATTTTGGTCATAATAAATCCAGCCTAACCCGGTGAGGGCGTAAGGATAGCGGGGTTCAATCGCCAACGCTTGTTGATACCATTTCTCGGCATTTACATAGTCGTTCTGGTCAGAATAACTGCCGCCTTTGGCGCTGTAGAAGGTTGCCATATTGGGGAATTTTTTTATCAGGAAATCAATATGTGACAACGCTTCTATAGTGCCTTGATTAGCCAGAAAGGAAGCCCAGCGGGGCCATAATCCCTCTTTATCTAAATCGAGAGCTTTTTGCGCCTCAGTTTTAACGCGCTGGTCGTCACTCCCTGCTGCCGAAAGGGTCATAGAATAGGCAGCGCGTACATCCCCATCATTGGGGGCAAGCTCAAGGGCGCGGGTAGCTTCTGCCAGAGATTTATCGTAGGTGTAGCCATCGTGATAAACCATTGCCAGATAAGCATGGCTGCGAGCATCTTTTTCATTCAAGCTGATGGCTTTTTGCAGGGCATCCACCTCGCCCCCTTCGATGTTCCACAAGTAGAGCGTAATGCCCAGTTCACGGTAAGCCAGCCAACTATTTGGATATTGGGTAATTACTTTGCGTAAACCATCGGCAGTAGTCTTAAAATCTGCTTGCCCTGCGTAAAGTTTCCCGATGAGATTCTGCACTTGCACAGTAGCAGCATCGGCAGAAGTGATGGGAGTAGTGACTGCTGTCGTAGTTGAAGTGCTAGTGGTTACGACTGTCGTAACATTCGCTGTTGTGGTTGCTGCCGTAGCAGTAGCGGTGGTAGTAATATTGGCAACGGGCGTAGGGCTTGGTTTATTACCGCCTATTGCTACCAGTGCTACCAGCGCTATTACTGCCGCCACTGCCAGAGTGCCGATAATTCCCAGCATCACCAACAAGCCATTTGATTTTTTAGGAGGGGCGGCTGGTTGCTGTCCGGTAATGTTTATCGGCAGCGTTGGGTAATTTACCGGAGGGGCGTTAAAGGGGCGCATCTCGGTAGAGGCAGGGGGAATGTTGGGATGGTAATAGCCGCCTTGTTGGGTTGGAAGCGCAAATGGCGCGATTTCGGTTTGCGCCGATTGCGGGATAGCCGGAGTCGTCGGTGGTATATACATCTGCGGAGATACTATAGTGGGCATCCCTGTGCTTACTACGGGCGCATTTATCGCTTGTTCAAAGGCTCTGGCAAAGTCTAGGGTAGTTTGAAAACGCCCTTCCTTCTTTTTGGCAAGCGCTTTGCCCAATATTTCCACTATTTGGGGCGATAGGTTCGGGTTTAGTTGGCGCGGGTCTGGGATGGGGCGGTTGATATGCGCCATCAAAACGTTGAGCGGCGTATCACCGTGAAAGGGCGGTTTGCCGGTCAGCATTTCATATAGGATAACACCCAACGAATATTGGTCGCTGCGCCCATCTAGCGGTTCTCCCGAACCCTGCTCAGGACTCATATAATCGGGCGTACCGATGCTCATGCCCGTTCCGGTCAGGGTAGAAGTATCTTCCATCAGTTTAACGATGCCAAAATCGCTTAGCACTGCGCGGTTGTTATCCCCTAGCAGAATGTTGGAGGGCTTCACATCGCGATGTACAAAACCGTGTGAGTGAGCATAATCCAGCGCATCGGCGATTTGGGTAATAATGCGGTTGGTTACTTTTAGGTCAATTGGATTCCCCATGCGTTCGCGTAGGGTTTTGCCTTCCATCAGTTCAGTGACGAGATAAAGGGTTGCGCCTTCTTGCCCAAAATCATATACCGCTAGAATATTGGGATGGTGTAGCATACCGATGGCGCGTGCTTCCCGGCGAAAGCGTTCCTGAAAGGTGGTATCGCTGGAAAATTGACTTGACATAACTTTAATGGCTACTTCACGAGCAAGGCTAGGCTGATAGGCGCGATAAACCGTAGCCATACCGCCTTTGCCCAACGCTCCTTTTATCTCATATTGCCCGATTTGCTTTATTTCCCCTGCTGACATACTACTTGCCTCAGTTTACTTCCTATTTTCTACTTTCAGCTTCAAAGTCTGCCACGCCTTTAGATTAATATTACGTCAATATGTTTCAAAAGTTTGGGCGATTAAATTTTCCAGATACGGGCGGTTTTATCGTAAGAACATGTAACCAAAGATTTGCCATCGGGCGACCAGACAACGGTACTAATCAAATCGGTATGTCCGCTTAAAACCGCCAGTTCTTTGCCTTCGAGATTCCAGATACGGGCGGTTTTATCGCCAGAACCGGAAGCAAGATATTTGCTATCGGGCGACCACGCCAACGTATAGACCGGTCCTTGATGCCCGCTAAAGCTGAGCAAATATTTTCCGTCCTCATTCCACAACCGGATTGACTTATCGCCTGAACTGGAAGCAAGATATTTGCTATCGGGCGACCATGCCAACGTATAAACCTCATCGCTATGCCCGGTGAGGGTAGCAATAGCTTTTCCTTCGGCGCTCCACAGACGCACAGTTTTGTCTTTTGAGGCGGACGCTACCACTTTACCATCTGGAGACCACGCTACCATACTTACCTCGCTGGTATGTCCGCTCAGGGTGGCTATCGGCTTGGCATCGCTGCTCCACAAACGGACAGTTTTATCCCATGAACCGGAAGCAAGGGTTTTGCCATTGGGCGACCATGTGACCAGCACCACCGTATTGGTATGTCCTTGCATAGTTGCTATGGGCTTGCCATCCGCGCTCCACAAGCGCACGCTGAAGTCTTTTGAACCGGAAGCGAGGGTTTTGCCATCGGGGGACCACGCAATATTGGTTACTTCCGCGCTATGTCCTTTCAATTCACTAATGAAAGCGCCGTCTGCTTTCCAGAGTCTGATAGTGCTATCCAGCGAACCGGTTGCCAGCGTTGTACCGTCCGGAGACCATGCCACAATAACCACCCATCCGGTATGCCCGGTGAGGGTCGCAAAAGATTTGCCCTGCGTATTCCACAGCCTCGCCGTATTATCCCAAGAACCGGTTGCCAGCGTTTTACCATCGGGCGACCATGCTGCAATCGGCACCGAGTTACTATGTTCGCTCAAAACCGCTGTCTCAGTTGCTGCCAGCGTTGTAACCGGAGGCGCAGTCGTAGTATAGGGCGCGGTAGTTATAGGCGATTGGGTTGTGCTGGTAGCGCTCGTAGAGGTTGCAGCGGTTGTTCTAGGTGGTGTTGTGGTAGTGGGCTGCGCTGTTGCGCTAGTTTGGGTAATTTCCGCTGTAGCGGTATTTTGGGTCGTGTTGCTGGTTATAGCAACTGCCGTAGGGGTATCGTCTCCTGATAAGCCTTTGGTAGCAACCAACACAATTACCACGACACTAACAATGATAACCACTGCGACAATACCTACAACCAGCGCAACCACACCTCCCCGACCACCTTTTTTGGTGGGCTGTTGCGGGGGGTAATAAGGTGGTGGTGGCGGAACCGGCGTACCGGTGGGCGGCGTTTGGTAAGGTTGGAAGGTTTGAGAGTTGTTATAGCCGGAATAAGGCGGCGGAACGCTTGTGCCTCCGGGTGGTGTTACCAGACGGGTGGGTGCTTCTCCCGGTTTTACAGTTGCTTCGTTCAAGCGAGTGACATTATTAGAAGGTTCTACCGACACAGAAATTTGAGTAGCAAGCCTGTCAAGGTTTTCTGGAGGAGGGGGAGGCGTGTTTTGCCTCTTTTCCTTGAGTACATCAACGGGCATAGTAGCATCGCCCGGTGGGATATTGCGAGCGCTAATAGTCGGTTCTGGTTCGGGTGAAATCGGTCTGAGTGGCACATTCATGGTTGGATTTTGAATGGCATGCTCAAACGTCATCGCAAAATCTGTACAAGACTTGTAGCGGTCATTCGGGTTTTTGGCAAGTACCTTGTGAAGAACTTCAACCACTTCTGGCGAAAGTTCAGGGTTGTGCTGGCGTGGGTCAGGTAAGGCGCGATTTACATGTGCCATCAGAATGGCGATGGGCGTATCGGCGCGGAAGGGTGTTACTCCCGTCACCATTTCGTACAGCATAACACCCAGCGAATACTGGTCGCTTCTACCGTCCAACGCATCGCCCATGCCCTGTTCAGGACTCATGTACTCCGGCGTGCCAACTCCGATTCCGGTAGCAGTTAGGTGCCTACTGGCGCTGTCATTGAGTAATTTCACGATTCCGAAATCGCTCAGCACTGCTCGGTCGCGCTGGTCAAGCAACACATTACTAGGCTTTACATCGCGATGCACAATCCCATTCTCATGGGCGTAGTCCAACGCGCTGGCGACTTGCAGCAAAATACGTGAAGCATAATTTAAATCGAGCGGCTTACCGAGCCTTTCGCGCAAGGTTTTGCCGCTCAACAGTTCGGTGACGATATAGGGTACATCCCCAAATTGCCCGGTATCAAATACCGTTAGGATGTTGGGATGGTGTAAACTGGCGATGGCGAACGCTTCTCGCTTGAAACGCTCAACCGTTGCGGCATCGTCAATAAAGCGGGCTGACATAACTTTTATAGCAACTTCACGATTAAGGTTCGGCTGGTAGCAACGGTACACTATTGCCATGCCGCCTTTGCCTAGCACCCCTCTTACTTCGTAAGTTCCGATTTGTTTGATTTCGCCCGCTGCCATTCCGTTCTCCCGTTAACCTTAGTTTATAACTGCCCGCCCTTCAAGCGATCTTGCAATGCTTGTAACTCTTCCCACTTACCCTCAAGCGCTAGTTTAGCCTGTGTGGGGAAGGAAGTAGGGTCATTTAGCTTTAACCCCTCTGCCAGCAATATTTCCTGTAGAACTACAACCGGGGTTTCAGCCAAATGCTTGTAAGTGTAAATCCCTGACCTATTCAAAACGCTGGAAATTCTAGGACCGATTCCCTCAAGTTTTTGCAGATTATCCCGCTCGAATTTCGGAGCGGGTGGAGGAGGGGTAGGCGCAACCTGAACCGGGGCTGGGGCTTCCACTTTCGCCACAGGGGCAGGTGGGGGAGGCGTAGGCGCAACCTGAACCGGGGTTGGTAGCTCAGCTGGTTTTACCGTTTCCACTATAATTTTTACATTAGTGTTTCTTGATTCCGGTAAGGCGCTAAGCTTAGAGCCTGAACCGCTATTATTTATAACCTTGACCAGATCTCCTAGCACGCCACTTACGCTACGCCACGGAAATGCAAAGCGGAAAGGACCAACTTCCCGGATTAAGCCCGGTACGCTGGATGGCGCATGCTTCAAAAGCCCGGTAGTGATTTCTGTCAGGCTGCCAACCAATTGCTGGGTATTTTTTAGGCGCGATTGCCCGACGGGTGGGGCGAAAGAATAGATGAATTGTCGTCGCAGGATTTCTGCACGGCTAATCACCTGTATTTCACCTTCCTCTTTAATTTGAGTTTGGCAACCTAGCCGATAATTTTCATCTAGCCTATTGGCAAGCCAAGTTTTTTCGTTGCGCGTAGGTTTGTCGAGCAATTCAGCCCCTTCCAGAACCTTGCACTCACATGTTGCACAGTAGCCTTGCCCATCACAAACAAAGCCAATGTGCGCCCCGTTTCTACGCGCCACCTCTAATATTGTTTCTCCAACTTCTGCCGGATACATCTTTCCATTAATAATTACTTTAGGCATAGCTTCCCCTTTCAAATAGTCCAAGTTGATTTATATTTTGTAAATCAAACCGGCATCTATAAGCCCGGTAATGCGTGTTACTTACTGTAATCCCTATCCTTGCGATATTGAAACAAGAATATCAGGGCAATGCTAACTACTATTATAAGACCGATAATGCCCCAACGCAGATACACACTTACATCAAATTCGAGATTACGCTTGGGAATCAAATACCAATCGGGTGCGTCATATTTCAGGCTACCTCGGAACAGTCTTTCCAAATCGGCGGCAAATTCGGGTGGGGGACCCGAAAACCTGACTTTAGGTGAAGGGAGGTTATCCAGACCAACTAACGAACCAGTGGCTTCATAGCCCCAACGTGCCACCATTACAGAGGATATTACATGCCCAATTGCCCCTATTTTATCAATTGCTACCACTGCCCCGCTAAAAATAATTTGGGGAATCAGGATTAATGGCACAAAATAATTGGCGCGGTCGCTGTTTTTGCTGAGTGCGCTAATTAGTAACCCCATTGTAACTCCGCTCATGGCAGTAAGTAACATCGTCAGGAATATATAAAACAGGTATTCGAGAGAGGGCTTGTTTAAGCCTATTCCCAACCATAATATCAATATCATTAGCAAGGTTTGGATTAACACCAGTAGGAATTGCACAGTTAGCTTAGAAAATATATAGGGCGCGAGTTTTAGCCCGATGCGTCTTTCGCGCCGGTAGATGCTGTTTTCCTTGACGATTTCGCGGGCGGCGTTGTTTGTTCCGAACCAGACCGCTACGATGGTCATCATAAATACCAGTGATTTGGCGCTGCCGAAATCCCCGGCGCTGGAATCCCAATCGTTTCGGTTAAAGACCAGCGCCAGCAGCAAAGCGATTACAGGCGCTTGCGCCAACAAGGTTATTAGGTTTCGGCGGTCAGCCAGCAAGGTTTCAAAATAGCGGCGCGTGAGAATCAGATATTGGGTTAACGCTGAAACCCGCACTTTGGCATGACGGAACAAAACTTTGGGCATTGTTTGTACTACTTGGTTAATCAAACCGGATACCGAAACGTTATTCTCAACGTTGATGCCGTATTTGTTAGCCTCTCCTGCTACTGCCCGCAAGCGCGATACCACATTTCGGTTGTAATAGGCGGATTGCTGGAAAAGTTGCGCCCACTCTTCGGGGCTGCGTTCTTGCTCCAGCTTTGTATAAATATCGGGGAATTTTTGTACGCCAAAATAAGAGAGCGCATCTGTCGGTTTTCCGTAGAAAGCCACATAGCCGCCTCTAGCAAGGAACAGCACCCGGTCGCAAAGCTCCACATTTTGGGTAGCGTGGGTAATCAGCACTACGGTGCGTCCCTGATCCGCCAGCTTGCGTAACATTTGCATCATACGTCCTTCCAGACCGGGATCTAACCCGCTGGTAGGCTCATCCAGAAAGAATAGGCTCGGTTTGCTAATTAATTCTGCGGCTATGCTTACTCGTTTGCGTTGTCCACCGCTCAACAGATTAATCGGGGTATCCCGCCTTTGGGTAAGGCTCAAATCGTCCATTACATCCTCGAGCCGCTCTTTAAATTCCTCTGGGCTGGTATCCTCCGGCAATCTCAGCCGTGCGGCATATCTCAAAGCGCTCTCCACCGTCAACTCGGTTGGCACAATATCATCCTGCGGCACGTAGCCAATGGCAGAACGATATACCTCCATTTGGGGGTAATATTCGGCGCGGTTGTATAGCACTGACCCTTTATTGGCAATTCGTACCCCGCTTATTGCGTCCATCAGGGTAGATTTTCCGGTGCCGCTACCGCCTACAATCGCCACAAATTCACGCGGTAAAATTGTAAAAGTACAATTGTGCAGAAGCGTAGTAGCCGGGTTGATTTGCTTGCTTAGGCTCAGCACATCAATGCGTATGTTGTCATCATCTTGGCTGCGATACAGGAAACCTTGCGAAAACATAAAGCGAAAAGGTCCGATATTTACCAAATCGCCATCATTCAATACTGTTGGTACACTTATTCGATTTCCATTGATAAAGGTTCCATTTGTGCTACGCAAATCGTTCAGGGTGATGGAATTATTTTGATTGATAAGCTGGGCGTGGCGGCGCGAAACTTGGGGGTTATCTAGCACAATCTCGTTGGCAGTGCGGTCGCGCCCAATTGCGGTGAGTTGTCGAACGCGCAAGTCTATCTGCTCCAGACCGCGCTCATCTATTGGCGTGGGCGCAGACGCGGCTTCGGTTGGCGTTGGTGGAACAATCGGAGAAGGCGGTGCGCTTTGCAGAATAGCAGTAGCCGCTATCACCGGAATATTAATCCCGGTAGAAGCGGGTGGCACATCGCGGATTGGCAAATCGCCTTGCGTGGTGCGAAACGCCATCCTGACCAGCCCAATGGTAATAATATCGCCGTCTTTTAGTGTAGCGCGTTGGGTTTGATGCTCGTTAACGTAAAACCCGTTCGCGCTGCCTAGGTCTATGGCGGTATAAATTCCATTCTCAAAAATGATTTCAACATGGCGGCGGCTGGTTTGCGGGTCGGAAATTACAATATCATTATTGATACCGCGTCCGATTGTGGTTTTACGGTCAACCAAAGGATATTCGCGCCCTTGCTGCGTTCCTGCCAGCATATAAAGCCGGGCAGAGATTTGATAAGATGTTCGCTGGCTTGCGCCTGTTTTAGTGTCACTCACGCTATATTCCCCGGCTAAAAATAGATTTACCAATCAGGCTAAAATTGGAAATGAGTTTCCACACAAAAAAGGTCGAATAGTAGAAGATTGAAAAATACCCAACCGCTTTGGTAGAGCTAATTTAGCCTACCATATCGCTAGTTCGATAAAATCCATTTTACCACAGCCTTTCTTAAAGCGATTAATCAACTTTTACGAATTTGGCAGGGAGTGGCGAGCTATTCGTTATTTTACCACAGCCCTTTTTAAATCAAGTAATGAATGACGGCAAATTTAGGGCGAAATACAATTATACAAGCTTAAAATGGTTTTATGGCAGTAAAAAGGGTTGCGCCATCGCGGATTTCGAGCTTGCCCTCTTGCTCCAATAAAGTTGCCAGCCTTGCTTCTACCGTTTGGTAAAGTTTTATCCAGCGTTCCGGTTCGATGCCCGGTTCGTCAAAGCCTGCTGAATGCTGGAATAGTAACCCGGTGGCATATAACTCTAGCCCTTCGGCTAAGGTTAAAGGCGCAATTATCCTTTCGTAATCAACTACCTGCCGCACTTCAAATCCCGCTTCGCGCAACCACCTTTCGCCGTTTTCGCGTCCTAATCGCTGTTCAGGTGGGCTAGAGCGGGCATAAAAGCGTTTAGGAAAGCCGCACGCAACTAGCGACTCATCATGCGCTTTTCGCAAAGTTGCGTTTGCTTCCCGTTCGGCGGTCACAATGAACAACAAGCCTTGCACTGCCAATGCTCGCCGGATTTCGCTCAAGGCGCGGTGAATAGCCCTGGTCAGGTTTAGCATGCGGTTTGCCAACGCTGCGCCAAAAACTTCCGGCGCAAAGGGCAGATTCCGCGCATCGCCCCGTAGCGGTTGCGCCTTCTCGATTTTGCGGGGGAATTGTGCTAGAGCCGCGGGAGATTTATCCAAACCTACCGCGAATTTATAAGAACTCTCCAGCAGATTTAAATATAAACCGCTGCCGCACCCGACATCCAACAAACGCCCCTTAGCTTTGAAAGTAGCGGAATCTTGAAGTTGGCTGGCAATGTTCGCTGCTGCCCAACTTGCGGTATCGGGGTAATTGTTGGTTAAGAAGATGGTACGCGCTGCTCTAATCTCAAGGCACCGCTTCTGGCGTGCTTCCGGGTTAGTCCATAGCTGTTTCAAGTAACGACTGATTTCAATTGAATTATTCATATCCTGTTTAATCTCAGATTAATATTACTGATTGGCTATCCATTTATTTACAGTAATTTACAGTTTATAACAACTAACAATCTATTAATAAGCCTTTAAAAATCAATAAAATGGGGTATAATGAGAATGTTGATACCGAAAAATAGTTTATCAAATCAAACCTTTGCCTAATTTCTTACGGCAGTAGCAAAGGATTTACCCCTTCATTGTAACCCAGCTACTGTCTTTTGATAGAATAAATACCGAAACAACCTCGTTCCCGAACTAAGAACGTTTCAGCCCTTATCGCAGCGACATATTAACCTTTGTGCAACGTTGCCCCCAAAGCCAGCCTTCGGTCTGGTAGATTAACTGCGCCTTGTCGAGGAACGGAGAAACACGCTCTACTGAAAGAAATTAAAAACGCCGGATGCGTTGGAAAGTTTTCAGTTAGAGATGGTTGCGGGTATTGGATAGCGGGTTAAACACAATTACTGTATGGAGGTTGAAAAATGAGAAAGCGCAGATTGCAGTATTTGTTCTTGAGTATGCTGATTCTTATGGCGTTGGCAGTTACTACAGTTAGTCCGGTACTGGCTTATGATGAGCCTGTGATTACGGTTGCGGCAGTGGAACAGGCTTTCGATTCCCTTAATGCTTCGCCACAACTCTATGGTGGGTTGCGGCAAGTTTTCCCAGCACGTGTAGAGCGGTTGACCGACCTGAAAGTTACCTCAAGTAACAGCGAACGTGCTATTACTGCTACAGGCAGATTGGATGGCGCGTTGTTCTTGCTTAAGATTCCTTTTAGCTGGAATCATCAAGTAGTGTTGTATGCACACGGATATACTAATCCCGGAACTCAAGACTTTAACGTGCTACCGGGCGTTAGCGATAATATGAAGGCTGTGCTGAATACAGCGCTTGGTCAGGGCTTTGCCTATGGCTATTCAGCTTATAGCAAAGACGGCTACGCGGTAGAGAACGGCGTGAAGCACACCCAATCGCTCAAAAATCTGATTGACCGGATTGGAAATCACCGGGCGTATATAATCGGCGAATCCATGGGCGGCAACGTTGCAATGGCGCTGGTTGAAAAATACGAAAATGATTACGTGGGTGCGTTGCCTTTCTGCGGTGTGGTGTCCGGTTGGTACGAGCAGGTACGCTATCTGGCAGATTTCAGGATGGTGTATGATTTCTACACGCTGAATACTCCCTTCCAGTTGCAAGCGGCTGACGGCTCATACGGAGACCCTAGAATACCTGTCTTTCCACAAGAGGCAGTCACGAAGGTAGCAACTCTGTTTGGCGCGACTGTACATGCAGACCCAGCGGTTTCTACTCCTGCAAAGTATATTATCGAGCAAGTCAGCATTGCTGCTGATATAACCCCTGAACCAGTTTCCTTTATTAATGCGTTGATGGGCGCAACCACCGGGTTTGAAGATCTGAAAAAGACGGCAGGAGGTATCGGTTATAGTAATATCAAAGTTACCTATGCGGGTGGTCCTAACCTGTTTGGTGACGCAATCAACAGCGATATTTACCGTCTGGCAGTAGATAACCCGAAAGCGGTTACCTACTTGAAGAATTGGTACACTCCCAAAGGTGATTTTGAAGCGAAGGTTTTGAGCGTGCATAACAGGATTGACCCGCTAGTTCCTTATCGCCACGAACTTATTCTGAAAGCCAAAGTACAGGCGCAGCATAACAGTTCGCGCTTTGTGGTGCAGAATGTTGACCCCGGCGCGTTCTCCTTCAATCCCACAGCCGACCCCAACACTTGGAGTCCGAAACACTGCGACTTCAAGCCGTCCCAGATGATTTTTGCCTGGAACGAGTTGAAGGATTGGGTGGAGAAAGGCGTAAAACCGGCGGAGATTAATATTACCGCTAAGTGATAAACTCGTAGTATCTTACAAAGCCCCTTGCCTTTACGGAGAAGGGGTTTTTTATTGCAACTGCTTGACCATCAGCATGCGCTCTCCATCATGTTCGACCATACCGAGGTTGTGTGTCAGTGGCTCTGCCATTTGGTGGTGCAGGGCTGAACCGAAGCTCAACCACAGATGCGAATAACTGCGGGTGTGATGGAGTAGAATTTCCAGCAAAGCTTTTTCTTCAGATGCACCCCAGAGTTCAGGATTTAAGTACAAACGCCACCGTCCGCCCCGAACGCCCCAATCAAAAAAGTCTGCGTGCGCTACGGGCGTGGAAGAATTGGCGAAAGTTATACTAAAGCTGTAGCCTTTGGCGGTATTCGGCAATCTTGGGCGATAATATTTCCCCCAAACCCTTGCGGTTTCAGGATTGGAGGCGCGTTGTTCGATTTCAAAAAAACGCTTCAGGCTTTTGGCGGCTTCGCGCCTACGCATGGGGCGCATGCTGATATTGCCGATAGCGTTAGGAATTGGCGTTATGTTGGAAGGCAAACGGTAGTAGGGGCGCGATAGAAAAAAGTGGCGGTGATGTTGGTCTAGGTAATTTAATTTATGATAGAGATTTATAGCGCGAATATTGGAATTGGTTACTCCTAGGGTGAGGAAGCGATAGCCGTGTTTGCGTGCTTCCTGTTCAGCAAAATCCATGAGCAGGTAACTGTAATGATTGCCTCTGAAATTCACGTTAATTTCGAGGTCGTTCACATGGGTCAGAAACTTGCGGTGTTGCAGATAAATTTGTCCGGCAAGTTTCTTTCCGACCCGCAAGCCATAGCCTCGGTTAAGTAGCCAATAATACAAGGGACCTCGCAGAAAGCGCGAAAAGGGCTTGCGCCAACCCGTTCCCATGATACGTTCAAAAACAGGGTCAGAGTCCCGATAATTACGGTACATTAAACCTACCGTGACCCAGTGTTCCCAGAAAGATAGTCGGGTAATTCTGAGGTTGGGCAACGGTTCCTCTAATTGCGTTGTGGCGACAGAAATCGCTTGAAGCGGGTTTTGCCTACCGCTTTTTTGCTTGAAGAGCATAAATAATCCCCTGCTAACCAGAAAAGAATTTACTAGCTTAATTGTAACCTAAATGAAAATATCGTCAATCTAGCTTGATAACAACCCTAAAAAAGGTTACATTATATGTCGCTTAGCATACTATCTTAAAGCTAAACCCGCCGAGTGAGGCGCCTTTACCTGCCAAATTAATGCTACAGGCAGTCCGAAGCATCTATTGTAAAATAGATAGGTGATGCTATTTACCGAAGTTTTTAATGTGTAAGTATTTCATACCTCAATATAATTGATGGGAGGTGTTGGCATGGTATTTGGATCAAAACGAGTCAGACATGCTTATTTCTTTGTAGCGGCTACCACTCCACTCGACCAGCAACTGGCACAGCGGGTTTTTATGATGGGCAGTCAGCAACTTCGCAATTCTAATCCCACCTTCAGGAATCTTTTCGATCAGGTAGAGAAAAAAAGCAACGTGCTAACCATCGGCGCGGGGCGTACTCCCTCGATTGATAACATTGAGCAGACCTTCCAGACATGGCTTCAAACTCGGCGTATTACTATCAAAAATATCCAGTCGCTTTACCAACAGCAGATTTTCTTTGCCGATGGTGAAGATCGCGCTCCTTTCGGGGGTGGCTCATACGGTTGGGTAGCGGCGGTTTATTTTGAGCTAGGCTGATACTAAAAAACGCCGGAAAATAAAGGCTTCCGGCGTTAAGGTTACTACATCAAACAGGGTTACATTCCGACAGTACCGCCGCCGTCAATGAAAACTACCTGTCCCGTGATATAAGAGGATTCGTCACTGGCGAGGAAAAGGTGCAAATTCGCAACTTCTTCAGGCTCGCCCTTGCGCTTGAGCGGAATCCGGTTAACTACTGCTTCATGAACGTGCGTTGGGATGGCGGCAGTCATCGAAGTGGTGATAAAACCGGGCGCAACTGCATTTACCGTAATTTGATACCGAGCATATTCCAGCGCCAGCGTTTTGGTTAAACCAATAATACCGGCTTTGGCAGCAGCATAGTTTGCCTGCCCGATATTGCCCTGAGATGAGGTGGAGCTGGTATTGATAATACGCCCATTATTCTGAAGTTTCATGTACTCAAAGGCTGTTCGGGAACAAAAGAACGTGCCTTTCAGGTGAATGTTCATGATGGTATCCCACTGTTCTTCGGTCATTCGGTGCGACATCGCATCGCGCAATACTCCGGCGTTATTAATTAGAATATCCAGTTTGCCGAAGCGTTCTACAACATCCTTCATCATGCTTTTCACGAAGTCGTCATCGGTAACGCTGCCATAATAAAACTCGGCTTTTCCACCAGCAGCGCAAATTTCTTCAACTTCCTTAACTCCTGCGGTCTTGTTCATATCGTTAACTGCCACAATTGCGCCTTCTTGCGCGAATCGTCGGGCAGTAGCAAGACCAATGCCACCTGCCGCCCCAGTAATAAGAGCTACTTTGCCCTGCAAGCGTCCCATTGCTCGAACCTACTTTCTTTGAAGTATTGCCATCGTTAAATAATTGCACATAGATGTAATTTGTACATTATACTAATTTTCCTAGCATATGTGCAATAGCCTTGTGAAGTTTTTGAGAAAGATTACGAAAACATAAAAAGCAGGAGGCTTAACCCCCTGCCTGAAATAATAGAGCCTAATAAATATCAGGCGCCCAGTTATCTTCTTGGTTGGGAATGGACATGCGCGTCTGAGGGCTGCCGTCATCTCCCATTACGTAGAGTGCCTGATCAGGCGTGCCGTCATCGTTGCGGGCATCGGGGAAATCGCGGTTGGAATGAAAGATGATATAGCCCTGCTTAATCCAATGCGGTCTGCCGTTAAAGCCTTCTTTGGTGAGTTGGGTTAGGCTGTTATTGCCAAGATTCAACACGTAAATCTGGGCGTTAATGCCTTTGCCATCGCCTGTGCTGAATGCTACTTTCGTGCCGTCCGGTGACCATGCGGGATAGCGGGCGTTATCTACGTTTGGGTTGAGAACGCGCCGATTCGCGCCCCCTACCACATCCATGATAACTAATTGCCATTTGCCTTCTATCTGCTCTGAATACAAAATTTGCTTGCCGTCTGGCGAAACACGCGGCGCTATTTTGGCGTTGCTATTACAAGTTAGGCGTTCGTTCGGACCGTTGAACTGGCGAAAATAGATTTGCTCCACGCCGTTGCAGTCCCCCTTTATTGCGTTCACGAAAGCAAAGCCTTTTAGCGGGGAAGGGTTGGGCTGTGACCCATCTTCGATTTTGCGGAAGCCGCTACCGTCTGGGCTGACTACATAAATTGAATCGCGGCAGGTCAGGTAGATTTCACTACCGAGCAATGACCAAACCGCTTCACTACAGGCGAAACTAGGGTCAGAGAGCGCAATCTCAGACTGGTTAGCGAAATCGTAGAGGTACACCGCGTTTTTGCCATTGCGAGTGGAGGTATAAACCACCTTTCGGTTGTAAGTTGGGTTGCCGAGTGCGGCAGGGGTAGCGGTGGGGGTGGCGGACCCCCCGCTAAAGAGTTTCATATTTAAGCCTGTGCCGGAAAGAGCCATAACAAAGCTGGAATAGCCCTGCATCTGGTCGAGGATTTTAGCCTGATTTTCGGCAGTATCTCCCGGAAAACCTATATCGTCCAAGATTTTTTGATTCTCATCGCGGTTGGCGGATACCGTTTGCGCCATAAAAGCCATATCGGGCAGCCCGTTTTGCACGTATGCTCCTATGATTATTTTTTCCGTAGCAAAGGGTTCGGACTCGCCCGGCGCATCAAAAGTATAATTAGCGGCAAGTAACGCGCTATGCAGATTTTTAGCTAATTGTTCGGGTGTGCTGCTCGAAACATATAGCTTCATCTTAATATCTGGTACTTGCTGAAAGGAGTTCGCTAACTCCTTCAGTATTTGCGGGTCATACTGTACCTCTTTTGCGCCTGAGAGCGAGGTAAAAGGCTTGAACCCGCTTGCAACGGTAGTGGCGGGTGGCATAGTAGGTTTAACGGTAGGAGTATTAGGCGCAACAGTTGTGGCAGCGATAGTTGAAGTAGCAACTACAACTGTGGTTGTGGCGGCGCTGCTTCCGGTGGGGGTCAGGGTTGTTTGCGTGGTGTTCTGTGGCGCAACGCTGATTTTCGAGATGGCGGTTAGGGTTGGCGCAATCGGGTCTTCAACGGCGGCAGTAGAGGCGGAGGGCGTACCGCCTTTGTTAAATAGCAGCAAATATGCTAACGCCCCGCTCGCTGAGCATAACAGCACAAACCCGACTAGCAATAAAACTATCAAACCGCCTTTGCCTTTTTTTGGAGGAGCATAGGTCGGTGGCATTGCGCCTTGCTGCATTACCGGGTAAACGGGCGGTGGAAGGGGTGTGGCGGTTGCAAAAAGACTTTGTGTGCCGGCATAACGGAAGTTGTGGCTTGCATAAATCGCCAGCCTTGCCTCTACATCGGCAAAACGCGGATAATTTCGGTTAAGGTCAACTAGCGTCTCAAAAGCTGCCTGTACATTACCTGCCCTCTCCTGATTAAGGGCATATTCGTATGCTTGTTGGGGCGTGACCATTGCGCTGTTCCTTTCCCGACTACTGCCGTGTCGCTTTAGTGCGCTTGCGCCCCAGCAGAAGCGCAAGAGTCACCACGATTAGTAATATTGCCACCGCTATAACGCCGATAAGCACAGGCACTACCCAACCCGGTATCCCTGAGTCCGTAGCTGTAGTTTGTTCTCCCGCAGAAATCGGGCTTAAATCGGCAGTTCTGATAGCGGGCTTTACCACCTCGCCGTTAGCGCGAGTAAGCGAAGGCAAACTGTTCTTGGCGTTAACGTCCATTGACAGCTTTTCGCCGGTACTAACCGGGCTGGTATAGGTGGCTATTTGCGAGGTTTCAGGGTCTATTGAAACCAGATGCACGTTTCCGCTGGCTGTACCTTCGAGGGCTACTTTATAATTCAGTTCGGGCGGAGCGCTCCACAACATCGCCCAAGTGCCGTCTTTTTCCTGAATGGGCCAGATGGAGAAGGGCATATAGCCGTAAAGCGTGCCGGTGCTTTGGTCAATTGCCATTTTCAGATTCTGCCCCTCCCATGTCATATTAATGGGCGAACCTGTCATCGAAAGTTTGGGCTTTGGCGTGGATTTTTTCGCGCCAAATACCGATGTGGTGGGTTGGGCTTTTGCGGCGGTAGTTCCACCTGTCACGTAATTTTTAACATAGCTTGCGAGGTCCACGGCAGGGTCCCAAGTATAGCCTTTGACCCAATCTGCCACGCCCTTTGCGCCGGATATATCCACGCCCGACTTGGGGGCAATATTCCAGAGCCATGCGCCCAAGCGTCCCCCCCACACATTGAAGCAAAACTTCTCAATATCGGGGTTGCGGTTGCCGAGCGCTTGACGATAAAACTGCTCGGCTAGGTTGGCGAGTTCTGAACTGGCGCTTTGCACGTCATCTTTGGCGGGTGTATAGAGGTTTCCGCTCACCAATCCTTTAGCATTTTCCCAAGTAATCATATCTTTTATACTTGCCAATGGTCCCCACTGTCCCTGACTTTCCAGTTCAAAAAAGCTGGTGCCAAACAGGTGATACCATGGACCCGCGTTATCGCCTTCGCGAATGGTCACCAGATACGGTGGAATTGCTTCGCTTCCGGCTTTACCGTTGAAGAAAGCAGGGTCTTGGCTTACCCCCGTGTAGGCGGCATCGCCCGCCCGCGCCAACGAGCGCAAGGTGTTATGCGCCAGCAGCATGGCATTTCGCACGTTGCCGTCTGACTGTATCATTGCCAGATAGAAAACATCGCCGGGGGTAAGTTGTCGCTCCTCGCGGGTGGCTTTAAGCAGCATAGCCTCTTTCAAAGCCGGTTCGGTACCATGCTTAACCGCATAGCCCCGCATCAACGGATCAATCCCGTCTTTATTAAAAACATATTGTTTGGAGATGGAATCAGATACGCCCCCTTCGGCAAAGAGCCAAGTTACCGCGGGAATTGCTCCAGCCACATTGTAGGGGATATAGGGCTTGGGCAAGCCCATTTTTTCATACTCGCTATTGTACTTGTTCCAACCGCCTTGCATATCGTAGCGCAATTCGTTATAGTCCATTTTCATCTTAAAGGACTTAAAGGCGGTGTTAGAACTGACATTGGCGTGAGAAAGTTGCTCATCGGTAAAGTAGAGCTTTGCTTCCTCGCACAAATCCACCAGCGGTCCGCGCAAAGTGCCGGATACTACTACTGAGCGACCACCCGCGTTGTATGAACCGTTCAGATTAATGCTGAAACTGGCGGTGGAAACTTCGCTGAATTTATCGACTGTTACCGACACATCGAAATTTTGCTTCCATCCTCCTGCCGGGTCAAGCCCGTTTGGCGGAAATGATTCAGCTTTGAAATTTTTGGTTTCTTTACCTACTAAAACGGTTACTGAAAGGCTTGCGCCCCATCCGCTGGTGGCAGATACGCTGCCCGATATTTTAAGGGTTGATTCGGTCAGCACGCCCCGATAATCTCGTCCGTTGGTGAAGCTATAACTGTCAATGGGGGAGGTGAGCCTTGCGCCTGAAACGCTGTAATTAACTTGAAGACCGTTAAACGGTTCGGCGGGAAAGGTTCCGCCTGCGGCGAGAGCTTCGGTGGGGAGGGTTGCCCCCATTACAAGGCTAGAGCAGAAAAGAAGTATAACGAAAAATGCAAAGTGGGCTACTTTTGGTTTCATCTAAGCACCTCCTATGTTTTGGCGCCTTATGAGGTTATCCTGATTGATAGGCTCTTGCGAGAAACTTATAGCGCTTATGCAGTGTGGCATCAAAAATATTTTGTAACTATCTCTTTATCCCCCTTGATGGGTTAGATAGGTGAATAGTTACCACATTTTAACCTATTGAGGTAAAAAGACAGGTATCTATAGGTATAACCCAAGTAATAACTTTAAGAATTGCAAATTAATCTCACAAAATTTTGATGCCTCGTGTTTTCCCCCAATATATTAAACCGATTCACCTCAATCCTTTAATATTTAATTAATAAAGACTCCTTGTCAGGCACTATAAGCGCATGAGAATTATGTACTACTTGAATTTGAAATTGGTGAGTATTAAAATCAATAGTAATTGCTATTACATCTC